>WGDE01000207.1 GCA_015493385.1 Phycisphaerae bacterium | reverse complement strand
TCAAAACTAAAAATATTCCAGATAACACCTTGCACATATATTTTATGTTCATACATCGCTGTCAATGCGCCAAGAACTCGCGGCGAGATTTGAGGAACTAGCAACGAATTTGTCGGCCGATTACCTTGGAATACCTTAAATGGTTTTAATGCTTCTATCTGCTCGTCACTTTTGCCCATAGCCCTTAGCTCTGCTTCGACAGCCTCACCGCTTTTGCCTGCCATTAGAGCCTCTGATTGAGCAAAGAAATTTGATAGTAATTTTTCGTGATGGTCGCCAAGCGGATTGTGACTTTTTGCCGGTGCAATAAAATCGCAAGGAATGAGCTTGGTTCCCTGATGAATTAACTGGTAAAAAGCATGCTGGCCATTAGTTCCCGGCTCGCCCCAAACAATAGGGCCAGTTTCATAATCAACCATATTGCCACTGCGATCTATACTCTTTCCATTACTTTCCATATTGCCCTGTTGAAAATAGGCTGCAAAGCGATGTAAATATTGATCGTAAGGTAAAATAGCTTCAGTTTGAGCGTTAAAAAAATTGTTGTACCAAATACCAATCAAGGCAAGGATTACTGGGATATTCTCTCTAAAGTTAGTATCTCTAAAGTGGCAATCCATTGCATGCGCACCATCTAGTAACTCAATAAAACAATCATAGCCAATTGTAGCTACTATTGAGAGACCAATAGCAGACCAGAGAGAATATCTCCCCCCAACCCAATCCCAAAAGACAAACATATTTTCCGCTGAAATACCAAACTTCTCAACTGCTTCTTTGTTTGTTGAAACTGCAACAAAATGCTTGCTTACAGATTCTTGGTCTTTGCATTCACTAAGAAACCAATCTCTAGCACTAAAAGCATTTGTCATAGTTTCCTGAGTAGTAAATGTCTTCGATGCAATAATGAAGAGCGTTGTCTCAGGAGAGAGTTTCTTGAGCGTCTCGCTAATGTGAGTTGCGTCAACATTTGATACGAAATGTGGAGTAATATCCTTCCAATATGGCCGAAGCGATTCAGTGACCATTACGGGGCCCAAGTCTGAGCCTCCAATTCCAATATTGACTATATCGGTGATTGGCTTTCCAGTATAGCCGAGCCAGCTTTGATTATGGATTTTTTCAGAAAACTCCTTCATCTGCTCAAGAACGCTATTGATTTCTGGCATCACATCAACGCCGTCAACAATTATTGGCTGATTAGATCGATTGCGCAGTGCGGTATGCAACACTGCCCTATTCTCAGTCTCATTAATCTTTTCTGCGCCAAACATAGACTCTATAGCACTTTTTAGAGAGCATTCATTCGCTAGCTCAATGAGTAAGTCGAGAGTCTCTTGTGTTATACGGTTCTTCGAATAGTCTAATAAGATATCCTCAAACTTTATAGAGAAAGTTTCAAACCTAGCTGAATCGTTAGCAAACAAATCAGTCATATGCGTATCTTTTACTGCATTGAAATGATCGGTAAGCTTCCTCCATGCGGTTGTTTTGGTTGGATTGACGCGTTTGAGCATTTTATCTTCCAAGTTTTAAGAAATAATTATGGGCAACAATGTATCAAAAGACGTTCATATTGTAAAGACTGTGATAGTAACCTTTAATCTCAAGCAATTCGCTATGCTTGCCCTGTTCGACAATCTCACCTTCACGCAAGACATATAGATAGTCTGCATTACGCACCGTTGAGAGCCTGTGCGCTATAATGATAGTAGTACGGCCTCTACTTAGCAAATCAAGTGAGTTTTGAATAAGAGATTCACTCTCTGTATCAAGAGAGCTTGTCGCCTCATCAAAGATAAATATCGGAGGATCCTTCAAAAACACTCTTGCAATGGAGATTCGCTGCTTCTCGCCACCAGAGAGTTTAACTCCCCTTTCACCGACTAGAGTATCGAATCCATCCGGTAGAGACATAATAAAGTCGTAAATATTTGCTTTTTTCGCTGCGTCTATGAGCTGGTCTTGAGTTGCATCAAGTTTGCCGTATATAATATTCTCACGAACAGTAGAATCGAAGAGAAAAACATTCTGCTGCACGATACCTATATTCTCTCGTAAGAATTTCTGTTTGAGATTCATAATATCTACACCGTCAATCTTGATGCTTCCAAATGTCGGCTCATAGAATCTTGGAATGAGAGAAACTATCGTTGACTTGCCTGCCCCACTTTGACCAACTATCGCCACAGTTTTATGCGCGGCAATGTTCATATTTATATTCTTCAAGACAAACTCGCTACCTGATGAATATTTAAAACTCAACTCGGAAATCTCTACTTTCCCATCTATCTTTTCCAGAGAAATAGCATCTTTAGAGTCTACTATATCTGGCATTATATCCATTACTTCAATGAACCTCTCAAAGCAAGCAGAACCCTGCTGAAATTGCTCTGTAAAATTGACAAGTCTTTGGATAGGTCTCAAGATTAGATGAATATACAGAATGAACGCTATTAAATCGGCGGTTGTAATTTGCCCCATATTAATGAGGATTACTCCAGCGCCAACTACAACGAAATAATATGTTTCAGTCAAGAAACTCATACCAGAGAAGAAAATCGCCATTATTCCGTACATATCTTCTTTTGCTGTTTTGAAGCTAACATTTACGCAATCAAACTTCTCAATTTCTTCCTGCTCGTTTGCAAATGCTTTAACTTCACGAATTCCCTGCACCGAGTTTTCCACTGAACTATTTATATCAGCAATTCTCTTGCGCACACGCCTAAAACCCCTGCGCATCATACCACCATAGAAAACTCCCCATAGAACCATAGCAACTAACGGAATTATGGCAATTGTGGCTAGTTTAGCTGAGAACGCAAACATCGCCACGAATGCTCCAGCAATCATACATACGGAAATCACCAAATCCTCAGGCGCATGATGTGCTATTTCGGCGATTAGATTAAGGTCATTTGATATGCGACTTACTAAATGACCCGTTTTAACATTATCAAAATAACTAAAACTCAATTTTTGAATATGCGCAAAGAAGTCTGCACGCATATCGAATTCAATACGAACGCCAAGAACATGACCCCACCTTACTCTAATGTACATTAGTGAAACAGAAACTAGAATCAAGACAAACATAATAGCTAATATTGTGGTAATTGCTGGAACATTATTCTCCGGCAAATAAACCTGAATAAGCCTTCTTGTTAAAAATGGCACAACAATGAGTAGTAGCGAACCCAAAATAGCTGCAGCTATATCAAGAAAGAAAAGACGCAAGTGTGGCTTATAATATCTGATAAATCGTGCAAGCATAGTTAACTCATAAAAAGCGTTTTTAAATAAATCAATTTGAAGTTGTCAATAGGCTAGCGAGTGTTACTAGAAATGTCAAGTGAGCCGCAAATATGGATAACCATACATGTAAACCGCCTATATCAACATGTTTGACGAAAAAATTAGCCAAAATGGCTTTTTATAAGACAATATTACAATAAAAATCTCGAAAGTTGTCGAAATATTAGATATCATTGCCGCCGTATAGGTTATGCCATCTATGTTTTCTTTACATCAAATTACCGCAATATGGTATCGAAGTATTGGTGCTATGTGCGAACCACTGACACATAAGGATTGGGAGTAGTCTGTTAGTTTGGGGTTGTATGGAAATGGAATTCTACGGTTATAAATAGCAAGTATGCCTTGCCTTTTATTAACTGAAAAATTTCAATCTCTAATTACACACTGCAAATACCAGAAAATATCCCAACAAATACAATAATGGTATTTTAAAAGGAGTGAACAATGATTTCAGGATTGCGAAGGAGTTGGATACTAGCAAGTATCCTTGCTGTTGCTATCGTGGCAACAACGCAGGCTGCTGCAGAAGCTACTACACAAGCAGATGCGAACAAGACAGATAGTTTTTTACACTTAGACAAACAACTGCACAAACACTTTAGCACCGATTCTATGGATTGGTTCCACAATCCTGCTGATGGGTTAACGATGACTTTAGACACACGTTTGCGTTATGTCTACGGTTGGAACGTTTACATGGACAACTCAAATAGAGGCCACCTTGTCTTTGGTCGTTATCGTAATCGTTGGGGGCAACAACTCAAAATAGATGATGACATTACTATCAACAGTAGGCTTGTTTGGGAATTCAGAACTTGGGATGAACCAGACTATAAACCTTCAAGTACTGATTTTGATGAAATCATCTTTGACAGACTAAACATTCAGATTAAAAACTTCCTTGACTTGCCAGTAACAGCTACTATTGGTCGTCAAGATCTTATCTATGGAACTGGTTGGTTGGTTCTTGATGGTACACCGCTTGATGGATCACGAACTATATTCATGGACGCAGCAAAATTCAGCTGGAAAGTAGATGATGATACTAAGTTAGATATGGTCTATATCAACAACCACGCATCTTCGAATAAATGGTTAAAGCCTATCAATAGCCGCGATAGATATCTTACAGAGCAAGACGAAGAAGGTGTTATACTGTATTTAACTGATACATCTATCCAAGATACTAAACTTGAAGGCTACTTCATGTATAAGCACGATAGTGCAGTAAACTCTTCAGCTAGAAACTTTTCACCTGCATTAGTTAATGCTTGGAGTAAAGACGCTGAAATTTACACATTGGGCGGTGCAATACAAAAGAAAGTTGATGACAATTGGTCATTCCGTTGCGAAGGTGCGGGTCAGTTCGGTCACAAAGAAGGAGCAACTTTAAAAGCATTCGGTACAAAAAACGAACTTACCTACAGCTTTAATGACAAATACAGCAACCAGCTTCACGCCGAGTATGAATACCTATCTGGTGATGATGAATCAACTTCAGCAAATGAAGCATTTGACCCTCTTTGGGGCGAATGGCCACAATTCTCAGAATTATATGTATATTCTTATGCAAAAGAGGGCGCTATTGGCGAGACGACAAACCTCCACAGATTAGCCCTTACTCACAACTTTAACCCATATAAATCAATACGTCTAAAGACAGCTTACCATTTGCTTTGGGCAGCGGAAGATACAAAGGGATCTACCTCTGTATTTAATGGCGGAAGCCACACTTTCCGTGGTCAATTGCTAACTTGTTGGCTAACATACTCTTGCTGCAAACAGGTTAAAGCTCATATTGTTGCCGAGTACTTTATGCCTGGAAACTACTATGCTGAAGGTAACAGAGGACAAGCAACTTTCGTTCGTGCGAACCTAGAATACACATGGTAAAGACTTCTTAGAAGTTAAATGTACAAATAGAGAGGGAGCTCAGTTTAATAACTGAGCTCCCTTTTTTTAGCAATATACCGCAAAACTAGACTAATAAGTCGTACCTGTTAGGTAACTCTCACTGCATAGGTAATTACAAACATAATCTTTAACTGCATCTTCAAGTGACGTTATAGGTTTATCGTAGCCGGCTTTTTGAATTTTTGAGATATCGGCCTGCGTAAAATATTGATATTTATCTCTTAGATGCTCTGGCATTGAAACGTACTCAATATTAACGTCTCTGCCCATTGCGTTAAATGTTGCTTTGGCTAAATCATTCCAACTTCTAGCCTTAGCCGTACCAATATTGAAGATGCCATTTACTTTATCGTTATCAAGAAAAAACAAGACCATCTCTACCACATCTTTTATATAGATAAAATCACGCACAAACTCACCATCTTTGTAGTCTGGATTGTGTGATTTAAATAGCTTAACCTTACCAGTCTCATTGATCTGATTGAAAGCTCTCAGTACAAAACTTATCATACCCGCCTTATGGTATTCATTTGGGCCATAGACGTTAAAAAACTTCAGGCCTACAATTTTCTCAACCATACCTGTTCTCATTGCCCATTGATCAAACATATGCTTGGAATAGCCATACATATTTAATGGTTGAAGTTTATTTATTAAAGCGTGGTCATCACTGAAACCCTCTTTGCCATCACCGTAAGTTGCTGCGCTTGATGCATATATAAACCTTGCCGAGATACTATCTGCCCAATTTGCAAGGATTGTTGAATATTCATAGTTATTTTTTACTAAATACGAACAATCAGTTTCGGTCGTGCTTGAACAAGCTCCCATGTGCAAGATAGCTTCAACATTGAATTCTGGTTCATCACTTAGAAAATGAAGGAAATCGTCTTTCTCAATATAATCCGAGTATTGAAGATTACGCAAGTTTTTCCACTTGTCGTCCGTGCCTAACTCGTCGACAATTATTATATCTTTGATACCGCGTTGATTAAGACCTGCGACAAGAGCAGAACCGATAAATCCTGCGCCACCTGTTACAATTATCATACAACATCCCTTACAACTTAGAGAACAAATTCTACCCTTTACCCATTGAGACTAAACTCAAGATAGAGATGTGTCAATTGAAATTCCATACTACAATTTATTGAGTCTTTCAAATCGAATAAATCTATTATTTTTGCGCATAAAGATGGCCAGCCCACGCGGCTGGCCTAGCAATCAAGAACTACTTTTTGTTACAATCTTTTCTCGTGTAATTAGCACAATGCAAGATATGTTGCTGCGGCTAAAACGAGAATTTTCTTTTTCGTAGCTACAAATGGTAGCCATGAACTGTAATAAAAACTCTTCATCGTCAATCTCCTTTAAAACACGCGGCAACAACTCTTCTAAGTCAGCTGTTACAGTAACAGTATAAAAATTAAAATGATTCAAAGCAAGCTCATTTTATATACGACTAGCTTAAAAACGCTCTAACAACACTGATACCGCTATTAACACCATCCAAAACCAATGCAACACCCCATAATAATACAACTTCAAGCGTAGCAACGACGGGATTTAAGATTGCTCTGTTACAGAGCATTGTTGAAAGTTTTTTCTTAAAAATCTAGAAATAGTATCTTTATGGACTTTGCCATCCCTCAATAAGAACGTACGAAAAGGTTGTCTTTATTAAATCAATACGATATAGTATTCACAATTAACACAAGGTGATTTAACGTATATATAAGGAAAATAATATGGAAGAAAGTATCTCATTAGAACTTTTCGACAACCCAAGAATGGGCAGAGACTACGTAATAACAACTAAAGTACCTGAGTTCACCAGCGTCTGCCCTGTTACTGGACAACCTGACTTTGGCACGATAATCGTAGAATATTGCCCAGATAAAGCGTGTTTTGAGCTTAAAAGTTTCAAATTCTACATGCAGAGTTTCCGTAATAAGGGGATCTATTACGAATCACTTACCAACGAGATTCTTGATTTTCTAGTCGAAAAATGCCAACCTAGATGGATGAGAGTTTCTTCTGAATTTACACCTCGTGGGGGCATATCAACTAACGTTACATGCGAATATGCATCTGAAGCATTTATGGAAATTGAAGAGTAATTGATGAGATGTTGAGAGAGCGGTTAATCCGTTCTCTTTTTTTATCCCAATATCGCCAAACCTTACAAAACTGCTTGTTTTGGAAATAACTCATTTATTTTGTAGTATTTACGACTAGCTCGTTATTTTAGAGCCCCCTTTGAGCTATATAAAGTTATTAAATTATAGGTAAACACCACTATGGACCTAAATCCAACAGTTGTACACGTAACTCATGAAGCAATTGGTAAAATTGGTGGTATTGGAGCCGTCCTTGAGGGACTCCTAACAAGCCCTTCTTACAAAAAGACAATCGGCAGAAACATATTGATTAGCCCTATGTTTTCGTGGGATTCTGATGCTAGTATGAGACTCGGAGAAGACAGCAAGGTCCTGTTTTCTTCGGTAGACAATATCTCTAATACTGCATACGCTCACATTTTCTTGAAACTAGAAGAATTCTTTAATGTACGAATAATCTACGGAACAAAGATTTTTACCGATCCACTCAGCGGAATTTCTAGTTCTTCAGAAGTTATCTTAATAGATATTTACCAAATGAATTTAGAACCTCTCAATGTACTTAAAGGCAAAATGTATGATGCTTTTGGTATAAAGAGCGATTTATACGAAAATTTATGGGAATTCGAGCAATATATGCGCATTGCCCCCGTGGCAATCGAAATTCTCAATATGATTGTAACAGATGAGGCTCCAACAATCATACTAGCTCATGAATTTATGGGGATTCCAACTGCACTTGCTGCGAAACTTGATGAAACTCATGATTACAAGACTGTTTTTTATGCACATGAGGTTGCGCCAATAAGGAGAATTGTTGAGCAGAACTTAGGTCATGACACTATGTTCTATAATGTTATGAGGGAAGCTAGAAAGTTAAATCTAAGTATGCATGACATTTTTGGCGACCAAAACCATCTCTTTAAATCTGCACTAGTTGAAACGGCAAGATATTGCGATGAGATTCTTGCTGTTGGGGATTATGTTGTTGAGGAACTTCGATTTTTAACGCCTGAATTTTCTGATGCAAATATCAACCTAACATACAATGGCATTCCTGCTTGGAAAATCAAACGTAGCGAGAAAATGGCTTCTAGAAATAAGATGATTGAGTATTGCGAGAATCTTCTAGATTTTCGCCCTGATCATATATTCACTCATGTAACTAGAATGACGCCAAGTAAAGGATTGTGGAGAGACCTTCGCGTTCTAGAGCACCTAGATAAAATGTTTACCGAACAAAACAAGAAAGGAGTATTATTCGTACTTAGCACAGAAGCTGGAAAACGCGGCAGAGAAGATATATTGCAAATGGAAAAAGACTACAATTGGCCAGTTGCACACCACGAAGGTTGGCCAGATCTTAGTGGTCAAGAATCTATTTTCTATGCGAGAGTGCAAGAATTTAACGCAAAAGCTAGAAATATAAAGGTTGTATATATCAATCAATTTGGCTGGGACCAAGATAGCTGCGGTGAGCGTATGCAAAGTTCTATGGAATTTATGGATATCAGAAAAGGCAGCGATGTTGAATTTGGTCAAAGCATATATGAGCCATTTGGTATTGCTCAGTTAGAGCCACTTAGTTTTGGTGGTATCTGTGTTATCACTAACGTATGCGGCTGCGCTGGTTTTGTAGATGCCATTCTGAATGGTGACGACACAAGCAATGTAATCATTGCTCACTACACTGATATTGGTCCCAACAATAGAAAAATTGAGGATTACAAAGCTATCAATGAACAATTCCGCTCTACTATTGAAGATAAACTAAGCAAGGATATTGCGAAGCAATTATATATGAGACTTCCAGAAACAGAGGAAGATTTTGAAATATTCTTAGGTGATGGCTATGAAATTGCTAAAAATATGGGCTGGGACGCAGTATGTCAAAAATATGTGCTCAAAAGCCTTGATAGGGCCGCACAGAAAAAAACATACGCAAGACAATAAAATGTGGTTAGGATATTCATCCACCCCGAACTAATACCACAGGCTATAAGCCAATAGAAATTTCCTTTCTATCCATTCTCTATCGATGGATTAATAAGCCAGATTGCTAAAGTGATCTGGCTTATTTTTTTACTTAAGACCTCAATGTTAGATGGTTTTTATAACGGTAGATAAATTCCTTAACCGATATATGGATATTAGCCATATTTTTGAGATTAGGCATGAAAATCACTAAACAACAAATACTACTTAAATACAGATATAGAGTACACTCCAAAGCTTGGATCATCTCTGTATTGTTTCACACGTTGCTATTGGGATCTTTAGCTGCAATTACATTTACTCACGATAAGGGTCTTGGCACTACAGAATCAGATATTGGCATATACGATATAAACAGAGATACCGCTATATCTCGTGAGGCACAAACTAGCCCTTCATTTGAACTCTCAGATGATGCCCTAACAAACACTAAAACAGAGACAATATCAATTTCTAAGTTAGACCCGTCATTTCCCGCGCAAAAAGAAAAGGGTGATACGAATTCTATTGCAGTCACTAAAGAGATTCTCGGTCAAATCTCTACTACAGATAAAGATAGTTGGAGAGAGCTGGTAAATGACAACTCAAATGCAGGAGATGGAAATCTTGGAGCGAGTTTCTTTGGAATAGCCGATAGAGGCAAAAAATTCATCTACATTCTAGATTGCTCTGGTAGTATGGATGGCGAGAGACTCATTGCAGCAAAATCTGAATTAACTAGGAGCATCAGAAAACTTAAAAAAGGCTCTAAATTTGAAATCTTCTTTTACAATGACGCGCAACAAAGCTTCAATGGGGGCAGTCTTAAAACCAGCAATAAGAAAAATATACGTATGGCATGTAGATGGATTGAGAAGATAAAAGCTAGCGGCGGTACAAATCCAATGAGCGCGGTGAAGGCAGCAATTAGCCTTGAACCTGATTGTATTTGGATATTAAGTGACGGAGAATTTCACAAGTCAGTAAGTAGAGAAATAGAGAGACTCAATCGCAGCAATATCCACATTCATACTATTGCTTTTATGAGTGACGGTAGCAATAGTGAACTTAGAGAGATTGCCAAAAGAAACAATGGCAAATTTCGTAGCATAAATAAAAGAACGAAAAGAAAGAGATAAAGCTCAATTAATAATGAAGGTGCAAAGATGAACAAATTGAAATTATTTATACTAGCAATATTCTTGATTACTACAGACGCTATGGCCGGTGAAGGAGTCGTACTCAAAGAATCCCAAGAGATATCTATTTGGAGCACTGTCTCTTCTGGTGGAATAATCGGTTTTATTATAATTGGAATATCTGTCATAGCGATGGCTCTTATAATTGATAGTCTACTAAGAGTTCGAAAAAGCAAAATGATACCTAGTGAGCTCCTTCCTAAAATTGAGAAATCTATAAAAAGTAAAGACTACGATGCCGCATCAAGGTTATGCGAAGGAGACACTTTTCTTACCACAGTCATAAAAGCAGGCCTCTCACAACAATCAAGTGTACTTGGTTATTATGATATGCAAAATGCAATGCAAGAAGAGAGCGAGAGATATATATCTAAACTGCTAAGGCGCATTGATTATATTTCGTTTATTGGCTCTGCCACTCCAATGCTTGGACTACTTGGAACAGTAACGGGAATGATTAAAGCATTTAATCAAATAGCACTAACCGAGGGAAGTGCAAAGGCATCTGAACTAGCTGGTGGAATCTCAGAGGCACTTATTACGACATGTCTTGGTCTTATTGTTGCAATCCCTGCAATGTTTTTTGTCACATTCCTTAGGAATAGAATTGATGGATACGTTGCAGAAGCAGAACCTATCGTAGACCATATAATGCGCTCATTTAAAAATGATGAGAGTAGAATATAAGAGTGTTAGATTTTAGATTTAGTACAGTAGAGAATTACTCTATTTCCTTAGTAAATACTATTACCTTAATGTAATAAAAATATGAAGCTATTAAAGAACAAAAGAACATATAACAATAAGATAAATATTGCATCGCTTATTGATGTCGTTTTTTTATTGATTATTTTCTTTATGACAGTATCTCAGATAACTGCTACGGAACAATTGCCAATCAACTTACCTAACGCACAAAACGGCAACACCCCTTCACAGACTAATAGTGAGAGTATTATCATAAACATTAACAGTAGTGGAAACATCTATCTTGGAAGCACATCTACTGAGATAACTGAATTAAAGAATGATTTACAAAAACTAAATAATACCACAAACTTATCTGTAATAATTCGTTGCGACAGAGACCTTGAATGGTCCAAAGTACGCGAAGTTATAAAAATATGCAGAGGTTGCAATATCACAAGCTTAAAAGTTAGAGTAAGAGATATCTCTGGAGAATAATGAAGCTAAATAATAGACATAAGAATAGAGATGTTGCAGAGCTCAATCTACCAGCAATGGTCGATGTTATATTGCTTTTATTAATCTTCTTCATGTGTACAAGAAGTTTTAATGATCCAGAAAAGAGCATCAAGAGTCAATTATTGCAAAAAGGTGTTACTCTCTCAAATGAAATTGATGACATTGAGCCTATTGAGATAACATTAAGAAAAACTCATTCGGGAGTAATGCTAGATTGTGATGGAAAAAAATATTCTAGCTTTAAATCTCTATCTAGCACCTTGAGAAAACTTAGAAACATTGTAGACGCTAAGGTCATTATAAAGAGTGAGTCGCAAGTACCATTTAGGTACGTAGTTGAAACTCTTGATAGATGCAAGGCTGCCGAGTTCAGTAATGTAGGACTCTCAACAGTGGAGCTGAGTAGATGAGTTATGTTAGAATATTAATCCTACCTGCTATACTAATTTATATAAGTAGTAGTTGTCTAGCTAACAAAGACAACTACCCTTCATTGCAATCAGCTAAACAGGCAAAATCTATTGATGAAGCAATCTCTATTTTAGATGCCGCACAAATCAAACTTTTAGATTCGTATAACTCTAGTCACAACATTGAAGATCAATTAGCTCTTGCCAATATACATTACAGTAAAGGCAAGCTGTACATCTCGACACTCAAGATTGGCGCAGATACAGAGCAGGAAGCTAAAACAAGAAAAGCATTTAAAGATGCAATTTCCCTATTCGGTAGAATAGAAAAGGAGGCCGATCAGAAATGCCGTATTGAAGAAAAAAGGCTTGGAAGTAGATATGCTAGAAAAACTCCGTTGTGGAAGAGTCTTAAAGAGATTCTCTTGAGAGCCAAACTAAATTCTGCATGGTGCAACTTTTATCTATCAAAGCTAACTCTAGAAGACGAATCTAAAAAGTTTCTCAATACAGCCATACAAGAATTTAACTTCTTTCATAAAAATGGATTCTCAATACAGCCAATAATTTTAAACTCGTATATAGGGTCTGCCTCATGTTGGTTAGAAGCAAATAAACCAAGACTTGCACTGAAAGATTTAGATTACAATGAGATAACTCCACTAAATATAGATTTAGATGTTTTTAGACAGATAGCTCTAATCAGAGCGCAAGCTTATGATAAAATATCGTCGTCAATAGGCGTTGAGGATAATGCAAAGCAATATTTCGACATGTTTGATGGCTTAGTGCTAACAAACTCTTTAGAATTAGACTTGGCCAAACTTAGACTAAAACATCTTGCAAAATTATCGACTGATACAGATAGTAATCCATATTACAAAACTCATCTGAGACGTTTTTATGAATTTACGTCAGAGCTTTACCTCAATGGTATTCTACAAGATAACATTTTGGATATATCGAGAGAATATAACATTAAGCCGCCATGCTATTATTACAAACATTGCATAGAACTTATCAACAATAATGACAGCGGAGCAATAGAGGCAATAAACGCCTTCCTGGAAGATAGAGGCAGCAAGGATTCTCCATTTGCAAAAGAGTTGCATCAGAAACTAATAATATTACTCTTTAATGAAAAACAATATTCTGCTTGCTTCAATAGTTTCTGGACATACGTAGACAAATTTAACATAGACGACAATGACAAATTAATTTCAAAAGCGGCATTTGAATCTGCGGTGGTCTTATTGGAGAATAAGCATTATGAACTTAGCGAAGATGTTGAGAAACTAATCAAGCTACTAGTACTACACAATCTCCTTGACAATGACAATATTACAATAGCTAGAGCAAAAGTTCTCATTGCTAAAAATATGTACCGCAAAACAATATCTCTCTTGGATGATGAAACATTCAAAGCTACGAATATCGATAGAGCAATGTTGCTCAAGACAATAGCATACTTTAAGTTATCTCTAGATAATCATGAAGACGAACAGAAGATAAATTACCTTAAAAAAGCCCAAGAAGCTTTAGCGAAGATTAGTCTCTCCGATACCAATATGTCACCAAATGAGAGAGAACAAACAAAGAGGCTCATTGTTTTAGTAGCAAAGAGCTGTATAGAGAAATCTCCTAGAGACTATCAAGAAGCTAAAAAGACCTTGGAGATGCTTGGAGACAATAAAAATAGAGAAGCATTGCTTATTGAGGTATTGATTGAGAGCAGAGACGGCAATATTGACTCTATTGCAAATAAACTAAACAAACTAATTATTAACGGCAAGCCAAGTAAATTTGAATTTGAGCTTCTTGCCGAGATTTCAGACAGTATAGAAAATACTATTGTTTATGACGGATGGCAAATAGATAACAAATCGAAACAAGCTAATCTAGTATTGCTATCAATATATAAGACAATGCTTGGAGGAGATAAAGATGCAATAAGTCAAAATAATCGAACTATACTATTGAATAAACTTGCAAACGCTTATTACTATGCTGGAGAAATAGATAACGCTCACAAGATATTCAATAAACTTAACAGTTTAAGTTTACTTGATACAACAACTAATAACCTGTACAATCTAGCCGACACGTTAGAGCGAAGCAAGCAATCATCTAGTGCTATTAAATACTGGAAACTTCTTTCTAGAAAACTACCAAAATTTAGCGACCGGTGGTATGAGATTAATGAGAGGTTGATTAATGCGTGGGCCTCTTGCGGTCAAAATGAACTTGCACGGAAATATTTAGAGTATTTCCTAACAAAATATGAAGGTCAGATACCTGTTAAATGGCAACAAAGGTTTAAGGGTATCCTTTAGATGTTATCACGGAGAGTTTAATGTCCAAGTGGCATTTATTTTACAATATACTTGGTGTCGATGATAATTCAGGCACACCAGAAGCAACGAAGCTTCTTGGCGTAACGTCATGTTCGTATAGCAAACTTGATGTCATTAATGCATTTGAGAATACTCAAAAGAAACTTCGACGCAACATACATGACAAAAAGCATTTGCGCAGTCTATTAGAGTTTGAGAAGAAAATCCTAACACCTGCGATGAATGAGTTGTTAGAGAACGCTGCGTTGCAAAGTGAAATATTGGGCGCAGATACAACTGATAATGACTCGTTAGAATTAGAGAATTCTATCACTCTCAAAAAAGAATCAAAAGAACAAGACTGTGATAGCTATGACAGTATAGAAATCATACTTAGCTCTATTGACAAAAACGAGGATGTAGAGGAAAAAGATTCCAGTGAAGACGATTACAGTAAAGCAATGCGTCTTCTCAGAAAAGATAAAACTTCAATAAAAGATAAACTACTAAAATTTATAGTAATCTTTGCTGTTATTATTGCACTATGCATGATAAGTATTTTAGCAGTATTACTCCACAAGACATTCATAAAACTAGCGAATAGATATCAAACAAATGTGACAGATCTGATAGATTCTAAGTCTGACCAATTTCAACAAGATGATACAAAATCAGATAATAGCTCAGATGAAGATGCTTCAGACTACAATGACTCTGGCAACATTAACCAAGAGAAGTCAAAAAAACAACCTGGGCAGATCAGAAATAGTGAAGCTATATTTTCAAAACTGAGAAAATCAAAGGAGGCTACAACAGAGTTAACTCTCAACAAAACGGCTTCAGCTCTAATAAGTTGCTGTGATAGAATAGCAAAAATAGACAATCGCAATGAAACTTTTAGAAAGCAACTCAAAGTTATAGGATTAGATAGAAAACTAGAATCTGGCAGTATAAATATATCTCTTACGAAATTGAATATTTCTAGAATTAAAAGTTTTAACCGAGATCAAATATCTACCCTCAAGAAGATGTTATATAGAGGGTCTCAAGAAGATAAAAAACTTGCGATTGCTAGATTGAGTCGTATTGGAAATAAGCAAGCCCTGAGTGTTTTGTTAAATAGATTGCGCAGAGGCTACAACGGCAATGATTCACGAGCGATAATCAGTAGACTAATTTACACTCTATGTGAATGGGATGAGAATAGCGTTAAGATTGAGCTTGCAAAATTTATTGGAGAATGCCCGAGTGCAAGACTAGCGAGCGAAATCTCATTAAAGCTGATGATAAGCACTGGAATCACTGTGGATGGTGACGGCCAGATGCCTCTTAAAAATAATGATAGTCAAAGAAACGCCTGTTCAATCTGGTGGCAACGTAAACTTCAAAATTTTCATAAAAAGAAAATTGCGACAATTACCCTATCTGATCCAAACAGCATTAGAGAGACATACAATGGAGGCATTAGCAACCTCAGAGGTATAGCGATTAATGCAACATTCATTGAGATGCTTGCCAATCAACTAGAAGCTTTCAGCTGGCAATCTCAAAAAGAAGCAAAATACAAGTTTGTCGATTGCTCTAACATTACAGTCTCACAGATATCCGAGGAACTTACTAGTGGTAGCAAGAAAATAGCTCTTGAATTTTTGAGAATAGCAAGAGAATACAACCCATCAAAGAAAGACAATATAGAATTAGATATAATCAATCTTGAGAGAAGGGCTAGAGTGTTGGCGTGTAATAGTGCATTACAAGAATCTGTTGCAAATATTCATAGCGCAGCGCAGACTCTTATAGTTTTAAATAGTCAATTCGATGTTGATGGAGTATATAAAAAAGCTCTTGAAGAATTCAAGTTGGAAATGACAAGAGATTCTGTTATTGCAAGTACTAGTCTGGAACAACTTCAACAAGAATGCTACTACACCCTTAGAATGTTGGATCTTCTGCGCCAACAGACTAGAGGCCATAAGTATAAAAGGAACTAAAAAATGCCAAAGAATATTAAACTCAATATTATTGGATTGCTAGTTATTGCTATTTGTATATCCTCCTTTGCGATAGATAAATCAAAGGAAATTGCAGAGATACTTAAAAATCCGGCGTTGCTCGATTTAAATATTGAATCTCTGGTCAATAAAGAAAAACAAGAGCAGCAAAAAGATAAGATTAAAAGTCTTAAAGCACTAATCAACGGCTATTTGTTATTTGAACAATTAGAGATCTCAAAAGCTCAGGAGCAACTAATTGTCGCTAAGAACAATAAATATGTTAGAGATTTAGTTAGAGAAGAAACTGGATTAAATATTGATGAATTCACGAAGATATGCACGGACCATTTCCTCTCAATAAAGAAAGACACCTCCGCAGTAGCACATAGCCAAGACTGCCCTTATTGCAATGGTATAGGTTACGCCCCTTGCAATAAGTGTAAAGGCCGAGGCACTCTCTTAGATAGTGACAAGCTATGCACAGAGTGCGCAGGCCTAGGCATGGTTATATGTCAAGAATGCCAAGGTACTGGGATCATGGAAGTGGATAGCCAAGCAGAACTAGATGAAAATCTATCAAAAAACGATAATGAGCTAACTAAAATAAGAAAGCTAATTGAAATTGCGGTTTTCCTAGCTGATGGTGGCCCCGACTTTTTCACATCAAATGCTCTGCGGATTACACCAACTATTGGGAAATAATTGAAATTACGCGAAAAGTTGATATAATCCTAGTTTAGATTAACCTTATTTAACGAGTACTACAATGAATATACCTAATATTGAAAATCCAGAAAAATACATTGGCCTCTACATTGTAGATTTTGGCGAATACTGTTCGGTTGGCTTTAATGCAGATGAAGTAGCCGAGATCTTAGAGAGTAAAAATTTATCAGATGTCAAGGTTTACAAGATACATCGCGCAGACCCTAGCGGTAATATGGAAATCAAAGGTGTCAGCAGAGAATTGTTTGAGTTGGAAGCTGGGCTATTCTTTTACAGCTCAAGTCGGGACCAAGCCGAAGACGACTACAAGAACCTTGTCAATATCGCTGTAACTAGTATGCCGCCATCAAGAGCAAAGGTTCATCTCTCTAAAATAGATGACAATACATACGTAACTTGCCTAATTTATCCAGCAGAGGCTGACGCTGAATTTAGCCAGTGGCTCCTAGATAATAACTATCAAACCAGCGGCGCTGCTAAAGGCGGAATATCTGCCGTGAGTGAATATTACGATATGAATGCTGACATAATCGAGAGACATCAACTATTCCCAGCTAAGTCTATAGGAACTAAGACCGGAGATGAGTTGCTTAATTCTCTTAAACTCGCCGTACAGAGATAATAGGTACTATGAGAGCTGCGCTGAATAAAAAGATTATTAATCTTCTTGCAGGAATCTGTCTGAGATACTCAAACCGAAAGGCTCCTGCTATTGGCGACAAGGAAGCTTTCCAAAAGAGCCACTCAACAAATATGCAAAAGACTGGCATATTCTTTAGTGAAAAACTGCGTAAGCACTTTCGCAAGCATTGGATAAGGATAAAAAAATAAAAAAAGGCTGCGTATCTATCTTGGATGCGCAGCCTTTTTAATTTACTTCATTATCCAGACCAAGCCTATTGATCCCAATGAATCATACCCAGATCGAATGGGCTAGAAATATCTTTATGTTTAGGCACAACCCTAACAGAGAAACCATGTTGGCCGCTAATCTTGCAGTCTAGATTCCCTGAGAATAAATAAACTCCATCGTTTTTCGTTTCTGATTCGCTTGCCATCTCGATTACTGTAGCATTCTTAATCTTTCCTTTTGCATCGACCTTCCCAAAGTATAGCTCAACTGCAACGTCGCTTGGATTGATATCTCCAAGTGTGATATTGGCAGTTACTCTAAGATCACTTCCAGCATTGATATGAGGGTCGTATTTATTTAAATCTAAGAGTTTACTATGCTCATCTAAATTAAGCGTAACCTCGTTAATCTTAATCGACGGCCACTTGCTTTGCATTTTGCTCTTCCAAGCAGTAAGCTCTTTTGCCGCGACTAAATCATTGTCTAACATATAATTGAATCGCATTGCAGAAGGTGCGTAAAATTTTCTCGCATAGTCTGCAACCATTCTATGTGTACTAAACTCTGGTGCGCAATTCTTAATACAGGTCTTCATCCAACGAATCCAACCGCGTGGAAGTTTATCATTAATACGTGAATAATATAATGGGGTAATCTCGTTTTCAATTAGATTGTAGAGAGCTTCACATTCTACTTTATCGCCATAGGCTATATCTTCGTATGTTTCGCCATTACCTATAACCCAACCACGCTCTTGACCATACCCCTCGCACCACCAACCATCAAGTATGCTAAGATTCAAGACACCATTAAGCGCCGCCTTCATTCCAGAAGTACCGCTTGCCTCAAGTGGTCTGCGCGGATTGTTTAACCAAACATCGACACCTTGAACCATAAATCTTGCAACATCAATATCATAATCTTCTAGGAATAAAAACTTACTTCTTGCCTGAGCAGAATTTGCAAAATGGAAAATTTCTTTAATAAGCTCTTTGCCTGCATCGTCGCGTGGGTGAGATTTCCCCGCAAATATAAACTGGACTGGGCGGTCTGTATTACTTAGCAACTTAACTAGCCTATCAACGTCACTAAGTAATAGATTGCCTCGCTTATAGGTTGCAAAACGTCTGGCAAAGCCAATGGTTAGAACTTCAGGGTCTAAAACTTCTTCTGCTCGAACTAATTCTATATTCGATGCGCCCCTCTTTTGCATCTGCTCTTTTAGCCTGCGCCTTGCATAGCCGATAAGCTTTTCTTTACATCGTTGATGAATGCGCCAAAGCTCCTCATCTGGGACTTGATCGAGATTATCCCATAGCTTACGCTCGGCAACATCAAGGCTCCAATTGGAGCCGAGATAAGATTCGAATAGAGAATCTAACTCTTCAGAGACCCACGTTTTGGAATGGATTCCGTTTGTTACATGAGAAATAGGCACTTCATCAACATCAATATCTCTCCAGAGACCTTGCCACATCTCACGAGAGACCTCGCCGTGAAGAGCGCTTACACCATTTCGATAATCGCTAAGCTTAATCGCAAGGACTGGCATCTTAAAAGCTTCATTATCGTCTGAAACATTAAACCTACCCAGAGACAAAAACTGCTCTCTAGTCAATCCAAGTTTAGGAAAATAGCTGCTAAAATATTTATCCATCAT
>WGDE01000206.1 GCA_015493385.1 Phycisphaerae bacterium | reverse complement strand
CCATGCCAACCATTGCTTCTTACCAGACTATTTGTAATCGTAAGATTTGCATTTGTAAGATATATAGCATATTTCTGATTGTTTTCGAGAATGCAATTAGAGACAACACAGTTAAAAATACCAGAAGAACTATCATCATACTTCTTAGAATAGATACCATTCTTAGCATTATTTCCTATCGTACTATTTGCAATTGTAAGATTTGCGCTCTCAAGCTGGATACCATGCGAGTCATTATCTTCAATAACACAGTTAGAAACTGTAAAGGTTACATTTGCGCCATAAATGCCGCATGTAGAAGCCTGCTTTATTGTAACGCCATCAATAAGGGATCCATTGCCGGCAGTTATTACATGTGCAACAGATTTTTCTCCAACTAGATTAACTCCTGTCAATATAGTCTCATTCTGTGAAATATTTCTCTGATTAATACTAGTCTCATAACCACCAAAACCACCGTAAATAGAAATGTTATCTGGAATTATGAAGCTACTGCGATAATAGATACCAGGTGAATACTCACCCTTTGCAATCCATATCTGCGTACCACAGCCTCCAGATCTAATCCTGTAGAGTGCATCGCGTAGGTCGGTATAGGCGTTAGCCCAAGATGTACCTGTTTTACAACCATCCGCTGATTCATCGACATAAACAATATCACTCCCAAAACAATTAACCTTGGTTTTCTTGGTTGCGCTTGCGAGAGGGTCTGTTCCTGAAAAAATTCTTACTCGATTTAAAAGGGGCATTCCAGGTTCAGTATCTCCGTTTACTATCACACTTACACTTACGCTTTCAAAATCACAAGGATCATTGGGGTTATTGGGGGCAAGATCGCCAATGTTCCACGTACAGCTACGGTCGCTTGAATCATAGCTACCAGTCTGACTGGTTAATAAATTGAATGTGACTCCATCTGGTAGATAGTTTTTGATTGTTATGTTTGAAAGAGTCTGACCGCTAACATTTTTGTATTCAATTGTATAAACTAAATCATCATCAGGTAAGACGGTCGCATTAGGGTTATTCTCAAGATTATCTTTTAATGTTATTTCAATTTTAGGACTGATTGTTTTACCAATTGAGATAGTTGAACCTGACATAGAACCGCCCAATTCAAATGACTCAAAATCACTGCCCCAACCAGTGAAGTAGCAATGGTAGGATTTGTCCCAACCTGACAAGACACTTGGGGTTAAATCGTTGTAAATTCCACTTGCAATCCCATCAGCTGTATATCCTGAGATTGTATCGCCCGCCGCTGTCTCTAGAGTGTTTGCGCTTATTTCCCATTCACTTGGAAGCCAACCAAACCCTGTATGACGATCTGCTAGTCCAACGAGCCCACATCCGCCTCTTTTAAGAGCAAACTCAATTGCCTGCATTAAGGCTAGCCTACTTGTATCTGGGTCTGCGCAAACATGAAAATCAAAATCATGCCCAGTCAAGAATGTATTGCCAGTTATTCCGTCCAAAAGTAAATTAGGGTCAAGACCTGAGGTATTGCCCCCTTCGTTCCAACCAACAATTAAGACATCATGTGAAGCGAGGTCAGCCCCTGTTACAGGGTTATTAAGATCGCGAACATCAAAATTGTCGATACCAAGCCTAGGCAGAGCATGTATAATCTCATGCATGTCATTACAATCATAGACTAAAAAACTATAGCCATCAAAATTAGATGGATTTGCAAAAGTAGTAGAACAGAATAAGCCTACCAATAACACTAAACTTATGAGTAAATATGCGCGCAAAGATACTGTCTTTATCATTTTAGATTCCCTAAACAGAAATGTTATATAGTTAATTTAGAGGCTTTTTCTTCTCAAAGCCAAACCACCAATGCCAAATAGAGCAAGCGTCATTGGTTCAGGGACGATATTGAATTCTATCCACCGCATTGTACTAACCATGCTAGTAGCATCTTTAATGTTTATCATAAACTCAGTCCCATCGCCCCAGTGCCCACTTAGTATCGACTCGACAGAATCAAAATTATAATCGGTTACAAACATATTGACATAGTGACTTGACCTCTGACTGTCGGTATAAATCTCCATCGTATTGATCGATCCACCATAAATGTTAATGTAAGAGTAAGAGAGTACTCTTAGATAATCAATAGATCCACCATAAATATCAACTAGAGCATCTTCACTTGCAAAAAAATCACTGATACTATGATTGCCTGTACTTTGTATCTTGGTGTAAGTATGATCTTCAATGCTTAAATCCTCTCCCCATCCCCCGTCAATCAACGTTGTGGTAGTTCCGGCTGGAGTCCAGTCATAAAATTCATCTGTTAAAACGTAATCATACACAATGCTTGCATTAGCAAATGCTGTGATTGCTAAGATTAGTAACCCAATTAATCGCTTCCTCATGCTGTTTCTCCTACTAAAATAATATACGCATTACTCCCCAATACATATGATTGGAGACACTAACTACATATGTCATGCTCAACCTAAGTCCTGCAAGACTCCTTCGGACACAACAGCAGATAGTGCCCCCAATCTTATGCCGAAAGAAGGCACTGCTCTGTTGTACGTTCCGATTGAGAATTTGCAGGTTCAGGCTGAAACGTCAACAACTCAGTAATTCATATTCAATTATTAAACTCTATAGCCTTATAATAACGTAAATACGTGACTATTAGCAAGGGTTTTATGATATTGCCAGGAAGTTTTTAAAAAAAACAAGTGTGGAAAATGGAAAGCTAAAGAAGTTTCATGACCATTTTCCTGAGCTTGATTTAGGTTAACGTCTCAAGTGCCAACCAACGTCCATCTGCGTTCACTCTGTTAGAGTTTTTTTAAGTGTATCTTTCAACATATTCCGCAAATATTGTTTTTCCAACACTTAACAGTGCATAAACGTATTCACTTAAACTCTAATAGGGTCCTTCTGTGGTTAACGAGTTCGTGGCTAAACAAAGTTAAATTACCTTGAAAAAAGCCTCTAATACGGCTATAAACGTCTCCTAACATAATTCCATTGGCAAGTATTTGAAAATATAAGGACAAAACAAAGTTATGAGATACTCTAAAGCTCTTATTCCAACTGTTAAAGAAGTTCCAAATGATGCTGAAATCCCTTCGCACAGATTAATGATTCGTGCTGGTCTTATGCGTAAACTCGCAAGCGGAACATACACTTATCTACCAGCAGGCTGGAAGACTCTTAGCAAAATAATGAATATCGTACGCCAAGAAATGAACAAAGCTGACGCGCAAGAGATACTTATGCCCGCCGTCCAGCCGCTTGAGCTTTGGCAACAGACAGGAAGAGACGTCGCATACGGCGAGACTATGTGCAAATTCACAGACCGCCATGGCAGAGAGAATGTATTAGCCCCAACCGCCGAAGAAATCGTTACACATGTTGCGGCGGCAGAGCTGAAATCGTACAAACAGCTTCCATTCAATATTTACCAGATAAGCTTTAAGTTTCGCGATGAGTTTAGGCCGCGTTTTGGCGTGCTGCGCAGCCGTGAGTTTATAATGAAAGACTCCTACAGTTTCCACGCAGACGCGGAGAGCCTAGAGCAAACTTACCAGATAATGTACAACACGTACAAATCAATATTCGAGAGATGCGGAGTTGAGTACGTAATAGTTGAAGCAGAAGCTGGCGAGATGGGCGGAAGCGGCTCGCATCAGTTTACCGTTCCATGCGAGAACGGTGAAGACGTTATCGTATATACTCAAGATGGCGAGTATGCCGCAAACCTAGAAAAAGCACCTGTCGATGCACTTCCAAAACAAGAAGCGATTGACGCAGGCGAGATTGAAGAAGTCCACACTCCAAACGTTGGAAGCATTGATAGTGTCTGCGCATTGCTAAAGGCAGAGCCAAAAGAACTAATCAAGACGATTCTATACAGCTGCGACGGTGAGATTATTGCTGTCCTTGTACGCGGCGACCATGACGTAAACGAAGAAAAACTAACCCAAGCAGTATCAGGTAAACTCCTCGAACTTGCAGAAGAGGATGTTGTTAAGGAAGTCACGAACGCAGAAGTCGGGTTTGCCGGCCCAGTCGGGATTGAGGCAAAGGTTGATAAGATATTTATAGATCAAGCCGTCTCAGCTATGGCAACAGCAATAGCCGGAGCAAACAAAACAGACTACCATATCAAGAATGTCGTACCGGGGCGTGATTTTGCTCTAGAAAACGAAAAGACTAAGGTTATCGATGTGCGCAACGCCGTTGAAGGAGACACCCTCGACGGAAAGAAACTTCTGTTTAGACGCGGCATTGAGGTTGGTCAGGTATTTAAGCTTGGCACAAAGTACAGCTCAAAACTAGATTGTTCATTCCTAGACGTCAACGGAAAATCTCAGATTGCACTTATGGGTTGTTATGGCATCGGCATCAACCGCATAATGGCAAGCGCAATCGAAGTATCGCACGACGAGAATGGAATAATATGGCCAATCAATATTGCTCCTTTCGAAGTTGTAATAGTACCGGTGGGCAAAGAAGATGAAAACGCCGCCGCCGAGAAGATTTATTCTGAGCTGACTGCACAAAATATAGATTGCTTGCTAGACGATAGAAAGGCTAGAGGCGGAGTCAAATTCAAAGACGCCGACCTACTCGGAGTCCCTGTGAGAATTACAATCGGCAGAAAATCTTTAGCAGAAGGATTGGTAGAGATAAAACTAAGAAGAGAAGAAGATTCGATTAAGGTTCCAGTAGATCAAGCCGCAGAGAAAGTTTCAGAGATAGTCAACAATCTCAAAGCTGAACTTGCTGTATAAAAAAGGGAACATCTAAAAAAGAGTGGCATTTTATGATTAGTATCTCGACTATTGCAATAGCACTTTTTGCGTCATCATTAGTTTTCTCATCGATAGCTACTCTGCTTGTGCGCAAACATAGCGAGAAGGTTGGCTTTGTTGCGCGGCCAAAGGCAGACCGTTACAATAGAAAAACAATCGCACTTGGCGGTGGTGTTGCAATTTTCGCGACTATGGCAACCTTCATAATTGCTGGGATGCTAATAACTCGGCTGCTAATCAGCCATAACTTTTCATTCATTGATAGCGATATAATCACAGCGGCTAAAGGCTCTCTAAACATCAGCACTTCTGTCTGGGTAGTTTTAGCCTGCATGAGTGTGCTTCATATTCTCGGGCTTATCGACGACAAAAAACCGCTAGGCGCGTACACAAAACTCGCCATACAGTTTGTAGTAGCGATAGCGGCAAGCTGGTTTGCGGATATTAGACTAGAGCTCTTTATCGAAAATCGGATTATTACAACAGCGATGAGTGCATTTTGGATTGTCTTGATTATGAACGCATTCAACTTTCTAGACAACATGGACGGCTTGAGCGTTGGTATAGCGGTAATATGTTGCAGTGTTTTATTAGTGGCAGCAATTATTAGCTCTCAGTTTTTCATAAGCGCCCTATCAATATTATTCATTGGAACTCTTTGCGGATTCTTAATCTTCAACTTTCCACCAGCCAAGATATTCATGGGCGATTCTGGCTCGCTTGTCGTTGGCTTTACCGTCGCCCTCTTGACGCTACGCACAACATACTTTCATGAGGGTTCTGGAGCAAACTACTACGCTGTATTTATGCCGCTAGTAACTATGGCAGTCCCGCTATACGACTTTGTTAGCGTTACAGCCCTTCGTATCAGCCAAGGCAAAAGCCCATTCGTCGGAGACACCCAGCACTTCTCACACCGAATGAAAAGACGAGGCCTCTCGGATACTCAGACTGCATTAACTCTATACCTCGCAACGCTCTGTACTGGGCTTGGGGCAATATCTCTATACAAAACTAGCTTGCTTGGAGCGATATTGATATTTTGCCAGACAATTATGATTCTAATGATTATTGCTATCTTGGAGCTTTCTAACAAAAATGATAAAGTGCGAGAAAATTGAGACCTTAGAAAAAACAGGCCCTCAAAAGAAATTTGAAGCAATCTTGCTATTTGTAGTTTTGGCGGTAGCTGCGATAAGGTGTAGCTATACTGAATCTCTGCAAAGCACTATGTCGCTTTATCCAAAATTCTCAAACATAACATCAAGTCTAACGCTTAGCCTAATACTGCTGTGCTCAATTGGCATCTGGCTTTTGGTGATGCTGGCAAAAAAAGAGTTTGTTTACAGAAAGACCGGACTGGAGATTCCAATCTTCCTTTTCTTTATCGCGGCTGTAATATCCACTTTTTTCGCGGCGAACAAACGAGATGCAATAGATTATTCAACAACACTCTTGGTCATCATGCTAAGCATTCTATTTACTGCGCAGCTGATAAGTAGCACTTCCCAGATAAGACTTATTCTAATCGTCATTGTCGCTCTTGGCTGTATGAATACAGTTGAGAGTATCTCTCAGGCTAAAGATGGAAACCAAAACCTCATAAGGGATTACCAAAGCAACCCCGCGCAGCATCTAAATCAGCTCAATATTAAAGATGGCTCAATAGAGCATTGGCAGTATGTACATCGGCTTTATTCTAGAGATATCAAGGGTTTCTTTTCGACCAGCAATTCGCTCGGAAGCCTCTTAATCCTGAGTATATTTGCAGTATTAGCAATTATAAGACAATACGATATTCGCCAAAAGAAAACCTTTGTTCCATTGGTAGCACTAATATTACTATCTGTGGGATTTGCGCTTGCGCGAAGCCATGGTGCAATTCTAGCTGTAATACTCTCTCTCTTGCTACTTGCAGTGAGACTTAAATTAAGCTCCTTCATCTTGCGCCACAAGCGGTTAATATTGCTGGTCATTATTGGAGCAACTCTTTTGGTAGTCGCTTCTATAATCGGCTACGGCATCAATCATTCAAAATTACCCGGCGGCAACTCAATGCTTGTACGCTGGCAATATTGGGTTGCAAGTGTAGACATAATCAAAGATTATCCACTTGGCACTGGCGGAGGCAATTTTGCAAACGCCTATTTAAAGCACAAAATACCCGCCGCATTAGAAACGGTCGCAGACCCACACAACTGGATCTTAAGTATTACAAGCCAATACAGCCTGCTTGGCTTACTTGGTTTCTCACTGATGCTGCTCTCTCCAATATACAACATCTTCTTTGACAAGTTTGGATCGTGCCAAAAAGAGACTCTACTCAGCACAGACACGAAAAAGCACCCAAAGACAGGAATCGCTCTTGGGATAACAATAATAGCCGCAAGAATGCTTCTGGTAGAGATTCCGCAGACCAACGCGCTTGCCGTAAACGCCTACATATTTGCAAGCCTATGCGTTTTTCCAGCGGCGGCATTTACGATTGCATTTTACATACTAGACAAATTCATCATAGACTTCAAAACAGAAACCGCCACAACAATAATACTATCATTTGCAATCGTCGCCATAGCAATACACAACCTAGTCGATTACGCCATATTTGAGGCTGGAATATTTTCTATCGTCGCGATTATGCTCGCCTGTTTGTGTGTGCTAGCAGAAAAGAGAGAGACATACAAAATAAACTTCTCGAAAAAATTAGCGATACTCGCAACGGCCGTTTGTTTTATTGTTGTTGCCACATTCTATATAACAACAGTCCGCATGGTATCCAAGAGCGGTGAGCTACTAGCCAAAGCTGTCGCTTCAACAAACGATAGCAATACCAAAGAAAATCTAAACCTAGCCATCGCAGCAGACAAGTGCAACCCAAAGATAAGCCTAGTTGCGGCTAACATGTATCACAATAGATACGATCTCACACACAACATCAAAGACCTAACCACCGCGCAGCACTACTACAACATCGCTATTTCGAAAGACGCTTCAAACCACCGCGTTCTATCAGATCTATCAAGAGCCCTGTTAGAAAAATACAGAACAAACAAGAATAAAGACGAGCTAGAGGCCGCCCTAAAATTAGCTAAAGAGGCGACCAAAAACTACCCATCAAAATCACAGCTCTGGATGGAACTTGGCAACATATATACCGCCGCCGGAAAAAACCAAGACGCGCAGAAGTGTTACAAAAAAGCATTAAAACTAGAAGATGATTTCCAAACATTGTTTAGAGAAATGTACCCAGAAGAAAATATAATCTTATACCGAATGGGCAGAGACAACTACGACCGACTACGCAAAATCACTGCTTCAACAGATTAACCGCTGATGGATACAGATGAAGGCTAGAACTTTATTTTACAAAAACATAAAAGACTAAAAGTTTTTTCACCAT
>WGDE01000205.1 GCA_015493385.1 Phycisphaerae bacterium | reverse complement strand
ATTATCTGTTTTAGACTTCATAACATGCCCTTATATTGCAAGGTTTTAGAGTGTTTTATCCATTTCCTTGCAATTATAACACATATTAAATAAACGTAAACCTCTTTAACATAAGAACTTAGATAGTTTTTCAGGGACGACTATATTACCTTTGTAATAATGTAATTTCAATAAACAGATTAGCTCCGTTAGGTGCGATACCTCTGTAGCGTTCTAATCCGTTTCCATCTGCGTCCATCTGCGCTTGTCCTGTTAGAGTTTCAAACTCTAATAGGGTCAATCTGCGGTTCTTAATTTAGCGATTATCTATAGCATCTCTAAACTCTTTTAAAACTGTGGATATTCCTGCAATCATTTTTTCTTTATCGCCAAGATTTTCTTCGATGATTTTAACAAGCCTAGAACCAACAATCACTCCATCTGCGCCAGCTCCTAAAACATCAAGAGCGTGCTGAGGTTTACTAATTCCAAACCCAACACAGACTGGCGTTTTAGTCGCTGCTTTTAATCGTTTGATTAAAGGGTTAACCAAATCAGAGACTTCGTCTCGCGAACCAGTCACACCAAGAACTGCAACTGTATATACAAAGCCACTTGTCTTTTCTACAATACTCTCAAGCCTCTCATCGCTAGTATTCGGCGTTACCATATGAACCGTCTCAAGATGCGCAGCCTCAATCGCCGCCTTAACTTCATCAACATCATCAATGCACAAATCCGCAATCAATGCGCTGTTTCCACCAGCAGCGGCAAAATCTAGCATAAACTTTTCAATACCATATTGATAGATTAGATTGTAGTAAACTAACAGACCGATAGGGATGTCTTTATAATCGCTAACACGTTTTATAAACTCAATCGCTTTAGCCGGTGTCACTCCGCTATCAAGGGCTCTAATATCAGCCTTTTGAATCGTAGGCCCATCGGCAATAGGGTCTGAGAATGGGATTCCAAGCTCCAACACATCTGCTCCCGCATCAATAGCGGCCTTAACAATTTCGAAGCTAGTCTCTAAATCAGGGTCTCCTATGACGAAGAATGGGATTAGGGCACCTTTGTCAAGGCTGTCAAATTTTTGTCTATATGTAATCATCTTAAACTCCAGATTTGTTAAATCATTATTTCAGCGGGCGATGCTCTTCAACGATACCAACATCTTTATCGCCTCTACCGCTTAGATTCGCAACAACCACCGTGTTTGGGTCTAGCTTGCCTTTCATTGAAATTAGATAGGCAAGAGCGTGTGAACTCTCAAGGGCTGGGATAATCCCTTCAGTCTTAATAAGAATCTCAAACGCATCAAGAACCTCTTCGTCATTAGCAGGGACATACTCCGCTCTACCGCTTGCCTTTAGGTAGCTATGTTCTGGCCCAACACCGGGGTAATCTAGGCCCGCAGAAATACTCTCTGACTCAAACACCTGACCAACTTCATCTTGGAGGAGATATCCCTTTGCTCCATGGAAAACACCAACTCTTCCCTTTGTTAATGTTGCGCAGTGATGAGTGGTGTCTATACCTCTACCGCCAGCCTCAACGCCTACTATTTTCACAGACTCATCTTCCAAGAATCCAGAGAAGAGACCAATAGCATTGCTACCCCCACCAACACAGGCAACAATCATATCAGGCAATCTGTTTTCTTTGACAAGTATCTGCTTGCGTGCTTCGATACCAATAACCGTCTGAAAGTATCTAACAATCTCAGGGAATGGATGAGGCCCAGCCGCAGTACCAAAGAGATAAAAAGTATCGCTTAGATTTGAACACCAGTATCTCATCGCATCGTTAATCGCATCTTTGAGCGTACCGCTACCAGCACTGACTGAAACAACAGAAGCGCCGCATAGCTTCATCTTATGCACATTAACGCTTTGACGTGCAACATCGACCGAGCCCATAAATATCTTAGTGTCAAAATCCAAGAGCGCACCGATCATAGAAGTTGCAAGCCCATGTTGGCCCGCTCCAGTTTCTGCGATAAGTTTTTTCTTACCCATATATTTAGCAAGAAGCCCTTGACCAAGCGTATTGTTGCCCTTATGCGCACCTCCGTGGACTAGATCTTCACGTTTTAGATAAACCTTGTACCCAACATATTCACTAAATCGTTTAGCGAAGTAGAGCGGTGTTTCTCTGCCAAGATAATCTGCCCGCAAGGATTCGAGCTCTTCTTTAAAAACAAGGTCGTCTTTAAAATGATAAAACGCCTTTTCAATTTCTTCTAGAGCTGGTATCAAAACTTCTGGCACATAGTAACCGCCAAAATCACCGTATCTTCCTGTCTGTTCCATTATTATGCTCCGCAGCTATTTATAACTTCAAAAAGTTCTTTAAGTTTCTTTGGGTCTTTCTTGCCAGGTTCGCTCTCTACCCCACTACAGATATCCACTCCGTAGAGCATCATCTCATACGCTTCACGAATGTTTTGAGGGCCAACCCCTCCTGAGATAAAGATGCGTTTATCTATATAGGCCAGAACGCTCTTGAGCATATCCCAATCAAACTGCTTACCAGTTCCTCCATATTTGCCATCAACATAACTGTCAAGCAAGACTGCGTCGGTTGGGTAATTATTTGTTTTCTCGAGTTCTTCAATGCCTCGAACATGAATAGTCTTTACTGTTCGTACATTGATAAATTTAAACTGTTCACAGTATTCAGGAGTCTCATCGCCTGAAAGTTGAACCCAGCTAAGATTACACTTCTCAACGATCTCTTTAACCGTATCGAATTCTTCGTTCACAAATACTCCAGCCGCTCCAACAACAATCGGAAGCTCTGAGACGATTTGCGCAACAACTTCTGGAGACACATTTCTTGGGCTCTTATCATAAAATATAAACCCTAATATATCCGCACCCATATCAACCGCAAGTTTTGCATCCTCGCTGTTGGTTATGCCGCAAATCTTAACCTTTGGCTCAAACATTCTTAACTCCAATCTAAGGTAACCTCTAATCAATAAACTACTAGAGGCTCTTCTCTAGCGAACAAACTTATTACAACGCATTCGATATTTCTACAAAACTTCTAAGCGTCTCAATCGCTTTCTTATCGTCTAGCGATTTATTAGCAAGTATTATAGCCTCTTTATAATCACTAGCAATGCCAGAAACTAGAATAGAGGCCGCACTATTTAAAACAACAATATCACGCTTTGGCCCCTGCTCGTTTCCCTCTAGGATAGAGAGGACAATCTCGGCATTGTGCTTAGGTGATTTTCCTGATAGGTCTTCATATTTAGCCGTGGCAACACCATACTCTTTAGGATTAATTTTCCACTTTCTAATCTCACCATCGCAAAGCTCACTCACAAGAGTCTCACCCATCGTAGAAATCTCATCAAGACCATCACTGTGAACGACCATCACTCTCTCTGCGCCAAGCAATTGCAGTGAAGTGAGAATCTTTTCTTGAATGGAGAAATCAGCAACCCCAACAACCTGCCTCTTAACATCAGCTGGATTTGCCATCGGGCCAAGCATATTAAAGACAGTCCTAACACCAAGCGCTTTTCTAATAGGCTGAACATATTTCATTGCAGGATGAAAATTGGGAGCAAACATAAAGCCAATTCCGCAGCTATCAATACAATCAGCAACCCCCTTAGCATCTAAATCTATGTTGACTCCAAGCTGCTCAAAACAGTCCGCAGACCCGCTATTGCTGGTGATACTTCTATTGCCGTGTTTTGCAATATTCACGCCAGCACCAGCAGAAACAATCGCGGCGGCTGTAGAAATGTTAAACGTTTTAACTCTAGCACCGCCAGTGCCGCAGGTGTCTACTAAGTTTTCGCGTTTAAGAGAAACCTTCACTGCATGCCCGCGCAGCGAGCTAACAAGACCGGCAAGTTCTCCCGCCGTTTCTCCCTTACTGCGCAGAGCAGCTAAAAAAGCCGCAATCTCAACAGGTTCAACCGCTCCTTCGAATATCTCGTCTAGAAGCTTTCTTGATTCTTCGATTGAGAGATCTCTACCGCATAAAACCTGCTCAAGATATTTTTTAAATTCACTCATCTAAACTAATCCTAACTTCGCTAAGAAATTTAAACAAAGACAACTACGAATCGCGGCTTACCTTCAATACATTATCAATAATCGCACCACCTGTTGGAGTTAGAATACTCTCTGGATGAAACTGAACGCCATGTATATCATACTCTTTGTGCTTAATTCCCATTACTATATCTTCAAACTGAGCTGTAACTTCAAGGCAATCAGGAATGCTAGTTGAGCAAAGACTGTGGTATCGCCCAACCTGAAGAGGATTTTCCAGCCCCTCAAAAACGCCTTGATTATTGTGAGTTATCATAGACGGCTTTCCGTGCATAACCGCAGGCGCATGGCCAACAGTACCGCCAAAAAAGTGAGTTATAACCTGATGCCCAAGACAAACGCCAAATATAGTCATCTTATCTTTAAAGTAATCGAGCGCTTCAAGGCTAACCCCAGAATTCTGTGGGTTACCAGGCCCCGGTGATAAAACCAAGAGCTTGCAATCATTGTCACGAACAACTTCTTTTATCTTTTCAATATTTGTATCGGCTCTATAAACGATTGACTCACAACCGCGTTTATTGAAATCATCTACAAGGTTGTATGTAAATGAATCAAAATTATCTATGAATAAAACTTTCATATATATACCTTTCTGCAAAGATGCTCAAGCAATAAGAAACAACCAACATTAAAGAAACCACTAATCTTGCGCAGTCTCACCTCTTATCGCTATCAAGCAAGAGTTTGCCTTTTGCTGAGTCTCATTAAACTCACTCTCTGGAATACTATCAAAAACAATACCTGCGCCAGCACGAACGTATGCTGCATTATCCTTAACCTGCAAAGATCTAATCGTAATACAACTATCAAATTGCCCGTCAACTGTGAGATACATAACTGCCCCGCCATAATAGCCGCGCTTGCTCTTCTCAAGATTACGAAGAATTTTCATTGCCTCTATCTTTGGTGCTCCCGTAAGAGTTCCCATATTCATTGTCGCTAAGTATGCGCTTAATGCATCAAGATCGCCGCGAAGCTTACCCTTGACATTACTAACTAGATGCATCACTGAGTTATACTTTTCAACTGTAAGCATCTCATTAACAATTCTGCTTCCAGGTTCGGCAACTCTGGCAATATCATTTCTCGCCAAATCTACAAGCATCATATGTTCGGCGAGCTCTTTTCTATCTAGCTTGAGCTGCGCTTCATATCGCATATCAGTTTCTGGGTCTATATCGCCATTGGCAAATTTGCCTCTAGGCTTTGTGCCTGCGATTGGACGAATCTCAACATATTTTTCTTCTCTACCTTTAACTCGCAAACTCAGCTCAGGGCTAGAGCCCATAAGAATAGTGTTTGGAGTGTTCATGTAAAACATATACGGAGATGGGTTTAGCTTGCGCAGACGTCTATAAATCTCAAGCGGCTCATCGTTGCATGGCTCTATAAGTGTGCGGCTAAGAACGCTCTGGAACACATCTCCATCTACAATATGCTGCTTAACCTTATTGACCATATCTTCATATTCAAGCTTAGGAGTATCGGTACCTGCAACAACACCAACAGAGACCCTACCTTGAGGCTTTGGTTGATTAAAACGCACCATATTGCTGTAATAATCGAAAGTCTCCTGCGCCTCCTGTACAATCTGTTCGCGATTATCATCGGTAACCATAACATTAACAACGAGATATCCTTTATTTTCCTCATGGTCTACGAGAAAGATATTATCCGCAAAATAAAGCTCATAGTCAGGATTCTCTAAAATATCAGTCGCATTTTTAGGCAAATCCTCAAACTGATCTATAAAGTCATAACTTATAGCCCCAAACAAGCCGCAAGTCACACGAAACGGTTTACTCGCAAGCTCAAACGCAAAACCAACCGCGCGAAAAACATCCATCTGATTAACCGACTTCAAACGGCTCTGCTCATCGGTCAGATTATCATTGCGTTGAATCTTACCCTTTATGGAACCAGCATCAAAGGTAATCTCTTTAGCAAAATCAAAGCGACTCTTGCCTTCATTAGCCAAATATGAGAGCATTCTACGCCCAACGCGGCTGAGCGATCTAATCTCAAATTCATCGCCACTTCCAGTTAGATACAATGCAGGTTTGCTCGTACCGAATGTCAGCGCAGACGAATCTTTGAGATATTCCTTACTCTCAAGCATTAAGCAATGTTGCAGGCGACCATAATCGCTGAGTTTAGCAAAAAGGTCTACAGGGCAACCAATTTCAATTTCTTTTACAATTGGCATGATTGTACCAGCTTTGGCATTTTCAATTATCTGTTTGTAATCTTGCATTTCATTGAGACCTTGTGTTTAGTTTCCATAAAAAAAAGCAGCTACTTCTATTAGAGCAGGCTGCTTGTAATCGACACATTAAATTTATGTACAAAAATCGCTGAACCTACACTCAAGTAGTAGGCCACCACCAAGAAAAACTAACCATATTTTCGACGCGTTCGATCATCATGGCTATATAATAGCAATTCAGAGTGTTTCTGTCAATAGAAACATCGATCTATTTTACATTTTTCTCTGACCCAATTATATTTATCGGTAGATTAGCCTCTATATGTGAGGTGAAAGACATACTGATATCTTGAGAATATCCTTTATGATTGCTTTTTTTAAAGATGATTTATAGAATAACGCTAACAATTTCAAACTTTGAAAGAGGATCCCAATGAGTAAACTTCTAAGGCAATTGACATTTATAGATATATTCGCAATGGCATCAGGGTCGATGATAAGTTCAGGACTTTTCATCCTACCCGCAATCGTGTACTCCAAAAACAAAGCCTCAGTAATCTTAATCTATATCTTGGCTTCCATACTCGTATTACCCGCCGTACTAGCTAAGAGCGAATTATCTACCGCGATGCCAAAGGCGGGCGGGTCGTATTTTTATGTGGATAGAAGTTTGGGAAGCGCGTTTGGTTTCTTCACAGGTCTAGCCGATTGGTTCTCTGTCGCGATGAAAAGCGCGTTTGCACTGGTTGGAATGGCTGTATTTATCGATATTATTGTAAAATCTATCGGCATATCACATCTAGACCCAGACACTCTAATGAAAGCAACATCGTTAATCTGCTGCTGCTTTTTTATGGTAATAAATATCTTTAGCGTAAAACATTCGAGTAAATTTCAAAACTATCTAGTCCTGATACTACTGCTAACCCTACTATTCTTTATTGTCACAGGCCTTAAATCTTTCGACATAAAACATTACAAACCTTTCTACCCCGAAAATGCCAGCGCGCTGAGTCTATTTGGCGCAGTAGGAATGGTCTTTGTTAGTTTTGGTGGGCTCACAAAAGTTACCGCCGTCGCCGAAGAGGTCAAGAATCCACAGCGCACACTACCGCTTGGAATGCTCTCGGCATGGTTCGTCGTCTCCCTGCTTTATTTTGTTGTCATTGCCCTAACCGTTGGCGCGATGGACAACCATCTTCTCAAAGAATCTCTAACCCCAATCTCAGATGCCGCTAAAGTATTTGCAGGGACTAGCGGCTATATAATCCTATCAATCTCAGCGATGGCAGCATTTATCACCACTTCAAATGCAGGGCTTGTCTCGGCTTCACGGTCGTTGATGGCGATGAGTCGTGATAAAATCTTGCCAGCTTTTTTTGGTAAGATTAGTGATCGATTCCACACTCCATACGTAAGTATATTAATAACAGGCACGCTCATGATTTTAGCTATCGTTCTGTTAGATTTAGAATCATTAGTGAAGACCGCATCAGCTTTAATGCTAACATTATTCACATTAGACAATCTAAGTATGATCATAATGCGCAGTAGCAAGCTTCAAACGTACAGACCAACATTTATTGTACCGCTATTTCCATACATCCAAATTTTCGCTATCCTGATATACATATCACTCATAATCTCAATGGGGCTAATTCCAATACTAACATCTCTAATCTTTGTAGTATTCTCCGCCCTTTGGTACAGATTCTACATTGTAAAGCGTATAACTAGAACATCTGCGCTGATGCACCTCGTAACAAGACTTACAGACAAACCATTCCAGAGCGATACATTAGAGAAAGAGCTTAGAGAAGTCATCGTTGAGAGAGACAGTATCGTTGAAGACAGATTTGATGAGATGATACATCAATGCGATATAATAGAGCTAGAAGACGATTGCGATCTAGAAGAGACTTTCAAAATCATCTGCAACAAACT
>WGDE01000204.1 GCA_015493385.1 Phycisphaerae bacterium | reverse complement strand
TTGCTGTTTTGTCCTCTCTCTCCGATAGATTTCAACCTGTTTGGGCGAGACAACACCTATCCGAATGCGATCACCATCACAACTTCCAAGATAGGTCAACCTGACCTCGCCAAGCTTGGTGCCGATTAGAATAGACTCATCATTATTAATGCTCAGGACTTTCTCGCTAATACCATCCTTGACTAGGTTGCCACTTGGAAATGCCCGCCGTTCACTAGAAATAGTACGTGACAAACTAACACCTAACACAGCAAACCAGATGAGAACCAATAATATCACAACTAATGTAGTCAATACTAAAATCCCGAAATAACTGTAGATAAAGCGGTATTTTACCCCATATAGTGCGTTTTACAAGTAAAATCACTGTATCTCAAAATGTAGTAAACTTGTTTCCATAAGTTATATTTGGTAGACTGATATGTTCAAATCAAAAACTTTGCAAAGGAATTTGTAATGGGAAAATTACTAATAACTGTATTACTACTAGCAATTACTGGTATATCTATGGCAGAGAATCCACAGGTGACTATTGAGCTAAAAACAGTAGGAGTAGACCCGAATACACTCGTAGACTTTGGCTCTATCGTTATTGAGTTATATAAAGACGATTCCCCTATAACCACGGAGAACTTCGTAAGATACGTTCAAGATGGCTTTTACGATGGATTAATTTTCCATAGAGTGATTAACAACTTCGTAATTCAGGCTGGTGGTTATGACAGAGACTTCAATAGACGAGAAGCTCGAGAACCCATTACCAATGAAAGCTTCAACGGTCTACAGAATACACGCGGAACAATCGCTATGGCTAGAACACCAGAACCTGATTCAGCAACATCCGAATTCTTCATAAATCTGGTCGACAATCCAAACCTGAATTTCTTCACTCCAGCTTATGATAGCAACAATCAAGCATACAGCAAATATGGATATTGCGTCTTTGGTGAGGTTATCTCTGGAATGGATATTGTTGATACAATAGCTACATTAGAAACAGATGAGAATAATCGCCCTGTCACTGATATAATAATTAGCCATGCATATGTCAGTCAAATTAGCCCTGTTTGCGCAGAAAAACTTATTGGAGATGTCAATGGCGATTGCATTATTGACCTATTTGATATATCTTTACTAGCTACAAATTGGCTAGAATGTAATTCTATTACAAATACTTGTGGCGATTAAAAGAGAATCTATCGCCTCAGATTATGGAGTACTATAAAGATAATGTTAAAAAAACATCACAAGGTGACATTCCAACCATATGGCAAAGTTTCTTATGTATCAGAAGGCACAAAAGTTACAGAAGCAATTTCACAAGTTGGGTTAAGTATAAATGTTCCTTGTGGAGGCACTGGAACGTGTGGTAAATGCAAAATAAGGGTTTCACCTAATCCAACACCACCTAATTCTTTAGAGACTAACGCTATAAGCAAAGAAGATCTCAAGCGAGGATGGAGACTGGCCTGTCAATATACACTAAACTGCGACACCATAATAGAAATACCTGTAACATCTCAAATAGCAACAGATCATAAAATCTTAACCAGCTCAGACACAAACAAAAATCGAAAACTAATACCATCTGTGTATAAAAAATTCATAACATTAGTCCAGCCTTCTCTCAAAGATAATCGTAGCGATCTTGACAGATTAAGCGACGAGATTGGCAAATATGAAATAAGTCTACAACTACTAAGAGAACTACCCCGCAAGCTACGTGAGAGCAATTATAAAGGCACAGCTGTAATATCTGATCAGATACTTATAGACTTTGAGTCAGGAGACACAACCGATAAGTGCTATGGAGTTGCATTTGACATTGGTACAACCACCGTAGTTGGGACTTTAATGGATGTCTCCAACGGTAAAGAACTTGAAGTTTGTTCAAGGATAAATCCACAAGTTACGTATGGGGACGATGTCCTAAGCAGAATAGAATATTGCTCTAGTGGTAAAAACGCCTTGCAGGATCTACATAATGCGATAGTTGGCTGCGTCTGTGACATTATTAACAATCTATGTAAAGATGCAAACATAAGCAAGAACCACATATATGAAGTCAATATTGCTGGCAATACTGCAATGGAGCATCTATTTAGCGGAATAGATCCTAGACCGCTTGGGCAATTACCATTCACTCCCGCATTCACGCAAGGTCTTGTACTCCAAACAAAGGATATACCACTACCGATAAACCCACAGGGCAGAATCTATATATTTCCTGTCATAGGAGGCTTCGTTGGTGGCGACACCACTGCATGCATACTTACTAGCGAGATGTGGAACACCAAAGAAACCACCCTCCTAGTAGATATTGGAACTAATGGAGAAATAGTCCTAGCTCACAATGGTAAACTTCTAGCGGCATCAACAGCTGCAGGACCAGCACTTGAAGGAGCTCGGATATCTTGCGGAATGAGAGCCACTACCGGTGCTATCGAAAAAGTAGTCTTTGAAGATGAACGCATTGAGTTAAGCGTAATTGGAGATGTCGAGCCTATTGGAATCTGCGGTTCTGCACTCATTGATATCGTATCCAATCTAGTCAAGATAGGTGTTATTAGTTCATCTGGCAGTTTTCTGACGGGAGATGAACTAGACAATAAGATACCTAACAGTCTTGAGAAACGGTTATTAACCAATGAAAGTGGACAGAAGGAATTCATATTGTTTAAAAAAGTTAATGGGGACAATATTTCTTTAACACAGAAAGATATCAGAGAATTACAACTTGCAATTGGAGCAATCCGTGCTGGAATAATGATTCTGCTTAAAAAAGCTCAAGTATCAATTAATGACATTGATAAGATTCTAATGGCTGGCGGATTTGGCAGTTTTATAAGGCGTAGCAGTGCACAAGAGATAGGTCTACTGCCCTGCGTCGAAGAGAGAGAAACTATCTGCTATGTAGGAAATGCCTCATTAGCTGGAGCAAAATGGGCTCTGTTGAATATAGATGCCAGAAAACAAGCTGAAACTCTTGCTCAAAAAACGAAACATTTAGAATTATCCCTAGATGATGATTTTCAGATAGAATTTGCTTCTGCTATGATTTTCCCTGAGCCACTAAATAGAGGCTAACATTGAGAAGCGATATGTTTCCTAATATTCATAGAAGTACCTTCGTGTTCTTATATCGCAAAAAAAAGGCCAGAGAAATTAATCTCTGGCCTAAATTATTACAACACCTTATTAGTAGTTAACTAGCTGGTCATCTGAAACGCCTTCAATAACATCCGCATAGAATTGCTCTTCAGTTGTATCAAAATACCAACCAGTATCTCCACCGCCCAAACTACCTGTTCCAGCAACTTCAGCTACTGTCTTAAGAGAGTTGAAAGGATTCGCAGGGAACTTCTGAAGATAAGGACCATAAGCTCCGTTTTCATCAACATCACCTGAGATATCAGTCTTACCTGTTAATGCCTCTACGAAAGTTGCGCCACCTTCGCCAGGATACTGGTCATTGTGCTGTATCTTATAAAGTTGAATCTGTGAACGAACAGCCTGAAGGTTACTCTGAACACTAGAAACTCTAGCCTCGGTAGAAGCAGAACTGAACTGAGGAATAACTATCGCAGCCAAAATACCCAAGATTACAACAACGATCAAAATTTCAACAAGTGTAAAACCTTTTTTAGTTTTCATAAATAAATACCCTTTGTGTTGTATTTGCCGCATCAAACGACAATAAATTAATTTTCCTAATTCACATTGAATTAACCATTGCACACATGTGCAAAATAGAGTGACGCAAACGTCACAATGCTATACCCCACAAAACTCTCCTTTTTACTTTTATGAGGTCTTAGCATTAGAATCTTCTTCAATTAGGACAATAACAACACTTTCGTTCTTGTTATCGTACAACAAAAACATAATAAATATTTTTTCAGAAAGAAAAAAATGAAACAATATTTCAATGTAAATTTATCCTAGGCCGATAAAAACGCACATATCTAGCTAGCTATAGCACTATCATGGGGATATTGTCTTAAAAAAAATATTTAAACATTCAACTTTCATTTATCGCAAGAAAGATTAACCCCCTTAGATTGCGGTAAATCCCAATGCTAGATACGGTCTTTCACATCCACCTCCCGTACCTTACAAATCTATAAAGACAACCTTTTACTTTACTTTATTAAGGATTTTACTATTATTTAACGCATGAACACGATAAATGAAAAAACTATAGGTATCGTCAAAACAAACTCTATGCGAGTTGTCGACCAAGACGAGACATTTAAACTGCAGTGCGGCAAGACGCTGGCTCCAATTGATGTCGCTTATGAAACTTATGGCAAATTAAACGAAACTGGAACTAATGCTATATATATATGCCACGCACTAACAGGAAATGCACATGTTGCAGGATTCCACAGTGACAAAGACAAAAAGCCTGGATGGTGGGAAGATTTTGTTGGACCAGGAAAGTCTATAGATACAAATAAATTCTATGTTGTATGTTCAAACTTTCTAGGCGGATGTTCTGGAACGACAGGACCCTGCTCTATCAATCCAGAAACGCAAGAACCGTACGGGCTCAATTTTCCAGTATACACAATATCAGATATGGTTAGGGTGCAGAAACTCTTGCTGGATAAGCTTGGGATTAAACACTTACTCGCTGTTGTTGGTGGGTCTATGGGAGGAATGCACGCCCTTCAATGGACTATAGACTACCCAGATTTTATGGATGCAGCGATTGCAATTGCCACAACAACTCGGCTTAGTGTACAAGCAATAGCGTTCGATGCTGTCGGGCGAAATGCCATACTCGTAGATCAAAAATTTAAAAATGGCAATTATCGCCAAGGTCAAGAACCTGACAGAGGACTCAGCATTGCAAGGATGATTGGGCATATTACCTATTTATCTGAAAAAGGAATGCGTAAAAAATTCGGTAGGTCATTAAGAGACAGTAACAACTACAACTATAATTTCGATCCTGAGTTTAGTATAGAGACATACCTTGATCATCAGGGACAATCTTTTGTTGAACGGTTTGATGCCAATTGCTACCTGTATATAACAAAAGCGATGGACTACTTTGATTTATGCAAAGATTACGGTTCACTTAAGACAGCTTTTGAAAAAACAAAAGCAAGATTCTTAGTTGTAAGCTTTTCTAGCGATTGGCTATTTCCACCGGAACAAAGTGAGGAATTAGTAGATGCACTAGTTGCCGATGGCAAAGATGTCAGTTATTGCAATATCGACTCTCCATATGGTCACGACGCTTTTTTGTTAGAACCTGAGAAACTTGGTGCTACAATGAAGGGATTCTTGGAATCTTTGCACAATAAAGACTGCAACGTCAATTATGTTGCAAACGAGGATGCACCTCTAAGCAATAAGAAAGTCCGTATAGATTACGATCTTATTAGCTCACTAATAGAACCCCAAAGCCGTATACTTGATATCGGTTGCGGCAATGGAGAGCTATTACTAAAGCTAATGAGAGATAAATCAATAAGAGGCGAAGGCATTGAATTAGACCAAAGTCAAATCACCCGCTGTATATCGCATGGATTATCCGTAGTCCAAAGAGATATTGAGCGAGGCCTTGAACATTATGCAAATAACAGCTTTGACTATGTAATTCTATCACAAACAATGCAAACACTTAAAGATCCTGAAAAAGTTTTCAAGGAGTTATTGCGAGTTGGCAAAAAAGTAATTGTCAGCTTTCCTAACTTTGCCTATTGGCGCTGCAGAATGCAATTATTCTTAAAAGGGAAAGCACCGAGAACAAAACAGATGCCATTTAAATGGTATGATTCTCCAAACATACATTTTCTATCGATAGATGATTTCGATGAATTCTGCGACGAATTAGGAGTGAGAATTGAGAAGAAAATCCCTTTGCAAAGAACTGGAGTTAGCAGTATCAACATTATGCCAAATCTTTTAGCTGAACAAGCCATTTACGTTACAAGTAAAGACTAGCCACAGATTTTGGAAGAACCCATTCTATACGTGCTAAACAAAATCTTCAGGATAGTGAAACCAAAATAAGATTGGGGTAGAGCTTACTCCACCCCTCATACACCATCAATCCGAGGCCGATCGAAACAGATTTTCTAACAATTTATTGTATTTGCCGCATAGAGAATATGTCTAAGCTTGTTAACGGGCAAACTACTCAGGTAGTCCCTAGTAAAATCAAATGGGAATCTACCCTCAAAATGAAGGATCTTCCAAACCAATTCTTTTTTGAGCAATATTAATAATGATTGCCTTGTGGGATTATTCTTATCTATATGTGCCATCTCAATACTCCCTATAACATTGATTATTGTATTTGGATCGCAACTTTCCTCCATTACTACGAAGTTAATGAGAAAGCGGTTCTATTCTATCTGAAAAGATTTAATCATTGATCATCTGCCGGAAACTCAACTTTTCTGCAAATAATACGCCTCTCACCTAGCAATTTTCCATTAGTGAAAAGTTGGAAGCGATACTCTCCAGATTCAGGGAATACGATACCTCGCATATTTAGAGCTAAAGTTAATACATGACGCACATCTTTGAATATAATTTTTTTACTTTGCGAGAACAGAACTCTATCCTCTTCTTCCACGTTTATTAAATTGATCTGGATATCAGTTTCTCCATGACCATTGGTCAGCTCGGAGAAAAATACAAGCTGACTATTTCTCACGGGAAATTCTGGCGCATTAATGACTTGAATTATATTGATTATACTTGGCATTCCAGTTATACGATCAAAGATAACTCTATCGCAAGTAATGGCTGACAATAGTATCGGTGAAATCTCGTTCATCTTATTTCCCTTAAAACTTAGATATATAATTGCGTCTCAATTCTAGTATAGCAACAGATAAATAGCGAAAGAAAATCTCAGCAACTTGTAAAAAGCCGTAATGCCTATAAGCATTAGTCTGATATTTCTAATTTGTAATGATTTTAATTTGATGTATAATGAGCCGTTTGTACAATGAGATGAAAACATTAACCCCTTTTGGAGCAAAATATTATGAAAAGTGATATGATAAAATCAGGCTACCAAAGAGCTCCTCACAGAGGTCTACTTAACGCTTGCGGTATCAAAAAAGACAATATAAATAAACCATTTATAGCAATAGCAAATAGTTTCTGTGAGATAGTGCCTGGACACGTTCACCTAGATAAAGTTTCTAAGATAGTCAAACAAGCTGTCCGCGATGCTGGTGGCGTTCCATTTGAGTTTAACACAATTGCTGTGTGTGATGGTATTGCAATGGGACACACTGGAATGAAGTACTCACTAGCATCTCGTGAAATCATCGCTGATGCCGTAGAGACTATGGGACAGGCTCACTGTTTCGACGCAATGATTTGCATCCCAAACTGTGACAAAGTTGTACCTGGAATGTTGATGGCTACAATGAGACTCAATATTCCAACATTGTTCGTATCTGGTGGACCAATGAAAGCAGGAAAAGATAAGTCTGGCAACGTGGTTGATCTCATCAGTATATTTGAAGGTGTTGCTGCCCTAAAAGCTGGAAAGATCGACGAAGATAGACTAGAAGAACTTGAATGTACAGGCTGCCCTAGCGAAGGAAGTTGCTCTGGTATGTTTACTGCAAATTCTATGAACTGTCTTTGTGAAGCTATTGGAATGGCACTACCAGGAAATGGAACAATTCTAGCTACTGACCCTAAACGAAAAGAACTCTTTGAAAAAGCTGGAAAAAGAATTGTAGAGATGGTTCAAGAAGATCTCAAACCACTGGATATTTTCAAGAAAACGAGTGTAGACAATGCATTCATCTTGGATATGGCTATGGGTGGATCAACTAACACTGTTCTGCATACATTGGCAATTGCTAATGAAGCTGGTATTGAATACAATTTAGAAAATATCAATGAAATAAGTCATAAGTGTCCAAACATATGCAAAGTCTCACCTTCTAGCCATTGGCATATGGAAGATGTAGATGCTGCTGGCGGAATCAGTGCAATACTGAATGAAATTAGCAAAACTGGTCTTCTAGATACTCAGGCCAAAACTGTTACTGGAAAAACTCTTGGCGAGAATATTCAAGGCTGTGAAGTAAAAAACAACGAGGTAATCCACTCACTTGATAACGCATATTCTAAAACTGGTGGGCTCTCTATATTGACAGGTAATCTTGCGCCAAATGGAAGTGTCGTTAAAAGCGCAGGAGTTGCTCCAAGTATGCTAAAGCATAGCGGTCCGGCTGTTATATTTGAAAGTCAAGAAGAGGCTTGTGAAGGCATCTTAGCTGGTAAGGTTAAAGCTGGTGATGTTGTGGTTATTCGCTATGAAGGACCTAAGGGAGGCCCTGGAATGCAAGAGATGCTTAGCCCAACAAGCTACATAA
>WGDE01000203.1 GCA_015493385.1 Phycisphaerae bacterium | reverse complement strand
TTTGCAGAGACAATCCTTGCAGCGCAAAAGAAATACAACTCTACAATACCGTGGTACATTATGACTAGCCCACTCAACAATGCCGCAACAATAGCAGCTTTCGAGAGATACGACTATTTTGGACTAGACCCACAGAATGTGTTTATCTTCAATCAAGCGGCAATGCCAAACTTTGATATGAATGGCAAAATATTTATGTCAAAGAAATACGAAATAGCTAAATCTCCAGACGGTCACGGCGGAAGTTTAAAAGCTCTCTACCAAAGCGGCGCGGTTGAAGACATGCGCAGACGCGGGATAGAACAGCTTAGCTATTTTCAAGTTGACAATCCTTTGACTAATATTATAGACCCTCTATTTCTCGGCCTGCACATATCGCAGGATGCGCAGATGAGTTCTAAGGCCCTAAAGAAAGCTTACCCAACTGAGAAGGTTGGCAATTTTACGCTAGTAGATGGCAAGGTTAGAGTAATCGAATATAGCGATCTGCCAGAAGAACAGGCGCAGCGTAAAAACCCAGATGGCTCACTAGTCTTTGAGCTTGGTTCAATAGCGATACATATGATAAGCAGAAAATTCATCGAAGACATTAATTCTGATGGATTTGCTCTGCCACTACACAGAGCAGTCAAAAAAATACCACATATAAATTCTCACGGGAATCTAGTCAACCCAGATAAACCAAACGGAGTTAAGCTCGAAACTTTTGTATTCGATGCCCTACCGCTAGCAGAATCATCTATAATTCTAGAGACAATACGTGAGCAAGAATTTGCACCTGTCAAAAATGCGACGGGTTTAGATTCTCCGAAGGTAACAAAAACTATGATGAGTGAGAGATGCGCAAAATGGCTGGAAAATGCCGGCATAAGAGTGCCTCGCAATGGCGACAACTCACTTGATTGTACGATTGAAATAGCTCCATCGTTTGCTATTTCACCAGAAGATATTATTGCCAAGGCAGAGTCGATTCCAGATATCATACCTGGTGAGAAGATATATTTGAGCTAACTGCGCATCCCCAATAAAGGGTAGCCTTATCGGGGTCAAAATCCACATTTACGACTAAGACCTTGATGGACGCAGAACTTATAAATTCACATAAACAACTATAGGCAATGAGTTTACGCAACAACACTGAAACTAGATCCAATCTTGTTGCCACCTCTCAAAAAAAAATGCTGTTATTTTTCTAAAAGCTTGATGTACAATAACAATAACTCGGTTGGAGACATGGTCTTGGGAGAAGGCTATTAATTCGAGCATTATGTTGCATTGTGGAGTTACATGAATTGGGGAGATTGTGTATCTGCAAGACCTAGAGGGAGTTGCTACAGACCGAAAACATCATGTTGCCTGCTTGGAGATGCTGGGCAAATACATTTTCTCTTCTCATGGGTGTTTTACACCCAAACTGAAAATTAACATTTTTTAGGAGATACAGAAAATGAAAAGAGCATTGTTTATCTCAATGGTATCACTGTTCTTCGTCGCATCCTGTATGGGCTACTCGTTATCGGGAACAGTATACTACAGTGGAACAACGATTTTTGTCCCGAATGCACAAGTCACTTTAACCGCAACCCCTCCCGGCGGTGTGGCCTCAACTAGAACTGTCTACGCAGACAGTCTTGGAACTTTTTCAATTTCCTGGGCATCAGCCAATATGGTTGGCTACTCGATGAAAATCTCGGCAAACAATCCAAGCCTAACAGCTTATGGCAATCTAAACTGGAGTGCATATGCGAATATCGAGTACAAGAATGTATATATCAAAAACGCATTCACAGTTGCCCCAGCCGTAGATGTTACAAGTATGCCAGCTCACTGGGCGGGTCCTAGCTTAGACCCTGCGCAGGTAACAATACAGGCAAACGCCCCTCTTCCAGCGCCAGCCGCTAATGCAGTGGTCAACTTCATGTTCAATGCGCCAGTGCTAAACGTTATCAACGTTGTCCCAGCTGCTCCCGGTGTAGTAATTGACAGCTGGAATATGCCAATACCGGGGAAATTAGTGGTTAATGCACATTTCGATCCGCCTAAGAATCTTCCTGAATTCCCTGCAGAATCATTCTTTGACGTATTTTACGATTTGGATATTCCTGACAATGATGCGGAGGAATCTATTATTACAATGGACGAGGCTTCGTTTGAACTTGTCAATGGGGACCACGTTCTAGCGACACCATCACAAACTCAAAATCTCTTGGGTACACCAAATACCTGCAAGGCTGGTTTTCTAGTTAGCAGTATGGACCAATGGCAAGTGCTTCTAGATGCAGCCTGGCCAAAGGTTAACATAATACCAATGGCACCAGCAGAATGGAACGATCCAGAATGGGGATACGCAGCACAATGGGCCGCTTTTATAGAGGAAGGTGAGCCATACCCTCCTTCAACATTGTTCTTACCTCCAGAGCTAACCGTTTTTCCTGGCGATAACAATCCTGTAGCAGACGAACCAGACGACGCTGGATTAGTAATGCGATGGGCAGACGAGCAAGACCCAGACGGCGAATACGCCACTGCTTGGAAATACGATTACGGTTTGGATCCAGACTTATCAAACAGTATGATTACAGTCACAGCAACACCGCCGGCAGGCATAACAAACATTTCACTTGGAATGCAAGATGCCAATGGAAATATCCGTTCTTGGCACTGGAGTTGCGGAGTTGGTGGCGCATTGCCTAGCAATGTTCCAACAACTATTACCATCGACACAACTATGACAGGATTAAACGCAGCAACTCCGGCAGCAACTGGATATGCCAATAACCCTGCCTTCAATCTAGCGACCGTTCAATTTATCATCGCTGACGAGAATGGCAATTGGATTGCGTCGCAAGGAGTCCCTGCACCTGGCACTACAACTGCTGCACTTTGGAACTATTGGCACAATCTCTCTGTAAGGCCAAAAACAACGGCTTACAAAGGCAATTATGTCAAATTCTCTCAACCTCCAGAAGTCATAGACCCAGCAGTACCTCTGATTGATGGCTGGGATGTTAAGAGCGTATTCCCTTACATATACGATAATGGACAAAGCTTTACTTGGGCAGCAGATGACTGGAAATGCTATGACAATCGCCCAATAACCGACGTTCACTGGTGGGGCTCTTTTGTTGGCTGGACTCAACCAGGCTTGCCTCCACAAGTCCCAGATTATTTTGTTATGGCAATCTGGAAGGATGTCCCTGCTGGTGGTACTTCTCCAAGCCATCCAAAACAACTGCTTTGGAGACATAAATGCGATAAATGGGTATGGAACTTTGCTGGCTACGACCAAGATCCGCGCAGCAAATACTACGGTGATTACAACCAGCAGTTATTTGGTGAAGCGCAGCAAGACGAGGCATGTTTCCAATTTAATCAATTGTTAAGTCAAGATGATTGGTTCTACCAAGAGCCAATGGAAGATGGACTACCAAATGTGTACTGGTTCTCTATCGCCGCAGTTTACGATGGTGTAGAAATCAGCCAGATTAAATATCCTTGGGGCTGGAAGAGCAAACCTTACGACAGCACAAAAGCGCCAGACCCAGCCGTCGTAATAACTAGCCTAGATGCAGCAACGCCGCCTTGGGATATTGCTTCTAACCCAGGAAGTGGCGGGCATGTTACAGAGGTCACAGGCTGGTATCCGTTAATTCTACCAGACCCAAGCGTTTATCCAGATGGAGAATGGTTTGATTTAGCGTTTGAATTAACCACCAATAAGCCAAAATGTCCAGGTCTTACAGCTGATTTAAATAAAGACTGCATTGTAAATCTAAACGATTTCGCAATTCTTGCAGATCAATGGCTAGAATCAACGCCATAGCAATTAGATAAAGCTAGAGCCGCTACCATATCGAGAAGTTATCTTCTCAAGTGGCGGCGGCTCTGTCTATTTAGAGAGGATAGAAAGATGAGATATTATGGAGTAATGGGAATTTTTCTGGCAATATTTTGCCTGACGAGTGCAAATGCGGCGCATTTTGAAGCAGACCACGAAATGACATACTGTAATTCCGACGCAACTATTGACTGTGATTTTACAGAACCGCTATCGGATAGACATGACAATTGGGACGCAAACTTTAACAGTGCAATCTCAGATAGTCAGGCAGAAGATCCAAATGGAACAATAACTTCTCACAGCGAGAGCTATTTAGAAGTTGAAATAGAAGATAGCGATGCTGGAGACCATAACGCTCAGGTGTACATGTACACAGAGTCAGCCTCCAGTGCGCAGATCGCAAATGAAGGCGGGAATGAGGCTGATGCTTGGGCAAACGCCCAGACAGTTTCTCCAGGGTTTGCGACTGGCAATTTCTATAAGATTATGCCAGATGCAGGAGAAGCAAACGGTGACTGGGTAGAGATAAGCTTAGATTTTGCCGCAGATATTGAACTGGGTTCACAGGGTGGCGGCTCAACCGAGGCAATGATACATGGTCCAGATGATAGCCCTGGCCACGCAGGACCAATACTAATCACAAAAAACTGCGTAGACCTAGACGACCCACAGCCAGATGAGATAATATATTCAATTAGTAGAAAAACCGAGGATGATAATTACCAAGAGAGCACTACATTTCTTGCGCAGATTGGCGATGTGATTGGAATCCATATACGCGCACACACTCACTCCACCGCACAAAGCAATGGCGATGAGGGTGATGCTGATGCAGAAGCAGAGATTACACTTACCATAACTGGTAGCGCAACACCTCCATTTGAGCCAAGTATGGCTGATTTTGACAAAAATGGGATAGTCGATTTGGCTGACTTTGCAATGTTTGCCAGTGCTTGGCTTTGGCAAGAGACACCAGACAACGACGACTGCGCAGACGCTATTGAGATTGAATTAAACCAGACTATAAGCGGAACCAACGAGAATGCCACGGGAGGCTCTATGGACAGTTGCTCCAACGGATACGATGGCAAAGATGTATGGTATTATTTCGTAAACAACGATAGCTCAACAGTTTATGTTAGCGTAACTCTTGATTTATTAGAGACGCAATTTGCCTCATCACTCTCAATTTGGACAGCCTGCGATGGCACTGAGATTGATTGCGTCTCAGATACTGATAGCTATAAAGGCCTATACGGCATAGAAGTTCCTCCGGGTGTGAAGATTTATATCCGTGTTGCCGGTTGCAGTGATTCTTCTCCAGACGAGGGAACCTTCGATGTCATGGTAACGGATGGGCCAATGTAACAATCTTATGTGAATCTTATTTTCTTTCGTTCAAGGCCAAGAGCCGCCCCGCAGATAAAGATTAGGGCTTTGCTCTTGGCCTTGTTTCTATTAGCTGGAAATAGCCAACATGGCTTTGCCTAACAACAACTACAAGCCAGCACCACTGTTTCGCCACAACAGAGCAAACTAAACTTCCCGCCTTTTTGTATCAAATAACGCTGATATACGTTACGCTCTTATCTGTATAAAACGATATATCTCTTGGAATAGTGCTTTTTTTTATTTATAATGGGCAACCTAATGTAGCTCAATAATTGGTTTAAGTTTTTTTGTGGGGTATTTAGAATATGTCTCGATCATTTGATCATCTAGACAAACTTGAGAATCAAAGCATCTTTATCATCAGAGAAGCATATAGTCAGTTTAGAGATGTTGCGTTGCTATGGTCTATCGGTAAAGATTCCACCACATTAATGTGGCTTGCGCGTAAAGCCTTCTTTGGCAAGATTCCCTTTCCAGTTCTTCACATAGACACAACATATAAATTTAAGGAAATATACGATTTCCGCGATAAGTACGCGAAAGAATGGGGTCTCAATCTTATTGTTGCAAAAAATGAGGATGCTGTTGCCAGCGGCATGGGGCCAGATAAAAGCAAATTTGAATGCTGTAATCAAATGAAGACTATAGCCCTTAAGCAAGCCATTGCGCGCGAGAAATTCAAGGCATTACTTCTCGGTATAAGGCGAGATGAACATGGTATTAGAGCGAAGGAGCGTGTATTCTCCCCAAGAGACGAAGACTTTGAGTGGGACTACAAAGACCAACCACCAGAACTTTGGGACCAATACAAAACTAAAGCAGCCGAAGAAGAGCATCTGCGCGTACACCCATTGCTAGGCTGGAGAGAAGTAGACATCTGGGATTACGTAAAACGAGAAAACATCCCCGTTCCAGAGTTGTACTTTGCAAAGAATGGAAAACGATTTAGAAGTATTGGTTGTGAATGCTGTTGCGGGCCTGTCGAATCGGATGCCGATACAATCGACAAGATTGTTCAAGAGCTAAAGACGACGCAGATATCTGAGCGCAGTGGCCGTGCCCAAGATAAAGAAGACGATTATATGATGCAAAAACTGCGTTCACTCGGATATATGTAATTAATAGCTGACCAATGAACTTATCAATCTCAATAATAATTAGGGTAATATGAAAACTCAAACACCACTTAACTTTGTAATTGTAGGACACGTTGATCACGGAAAATCAACACTCATAGGCAGATTATTGTACGACACAAACTCTCTGGCACCAGACAAACTTGCAGAAGTTAAAAAGATTTCAGCAGAGCATGGCAGAGAAACAGAGTTTGCATTCCTTCTCGATCACCTTGAAGAAGAGAGAAAGCAAGGTATCACAATAGACACGACACAGGTCTTTTTCAAGACTCAGAAGAGGCGATATGTGATAATCGATGCGCCGGGTCATGTAGAGTTTGTTAAAAATATGATTACCGGAGCCTCACAGGCTGAAGCCGCTGTATTGATAGTTGATGCAGTCGAAGGTGTTAAAGAGCAGACAAAACGTCATTCGTACATGCTCTCTATGCTTGGGTTAAAACAAGTCGTTGTCGTTATAAACAAAATGGATTTAGTTGACTTCGCTCAAGAGAGATTCAACGAAGTATGTAGCGACATTGAAAACTTCTTGGATTCGATAAACATTAAACCAAACTACTACATTCCAATCTCAGGCATCAAGGGTGACAATATTGCAAATAAAAGCCTCAATATGGATTGGTATAAAGGGCTCACCTTTATGCAAAGCCTTGACGAGCTTAAGAACAACCCTGCAAATATCGAGAAGGATTTAATCCTCCCCGTACAGGATGTATATAAAATTGATGACAAACGTATCAATGTGGGCAGAATTGAAGCTGGAAAAATAAAGACTGGTGATGCGATAAAGATTTTACCTAGCAACCAAGAGACAGCTATTAAGTCAGTAGAGAAATTTTTAGAGGAGACAGATGAAGCTACCTCTGGTGAATGCATTGGATTTACAACTCAAGATTCTGTATTTTTAGACCGCGGCGATATCATCTGCCGCAGCGGCGCGGAACCGGTCGTTACAAACAGGTTTAGAGCAAATATGTTTTGGATGAGTAGGAAATCTTTTTCTATAGAACAGAAACTAATAATCCGCTGCGCAACTCAAGAGATTAGATGCAAAGTTGAAACTATAGAGAAGCGAATAAACTCTTCGAGCTTAGAACTAGTTGAAGAGAATTCAGATAAACTTGAAAATCTTGAGGTTGGTGAGGTTGTCATAAAAACAAAGAAACCAATTGCGATAAAGAAGTTTAGTCAGGTTCAAGAGTTAGGTCGTTTTGTTATGATTCTCAATGAGAATATTGTAGCTGGAGGAATCATAACAGAACTTGACTAAGAGCAGGAGATTCTGGTCTAGACAGCACTAATGAGTTGCTCTAATATTACTGAAAATATTGAATTGATATTCCATGAAAATAGATACTGACAAAAAGATAGTCTTGATTGGTCTTGATGGCGTTCCATACAATATGATTGAGGAGTTTTCTCAAGATGGAACAATGCTAAATATGGCAAAATTGATAACCGATGGTGTTTTTAGAAAGAGTGAATCAAC
>WGDE01000202.1 GCA_015493385.1 Phycisphaerae bacterium | reverse complement strand
GTGCAGGGTGGTGATGGTCGAAGCCGAGGTATCAAACAGGTCGATGTCGTAGAGATCGACCCCATACGTGGTGTTGATTGTCCCGCTGAGTTGCCACTGCCAGGTGGTTGCCGAAGCAGGGGTGTACCAGCTTTGTTTCCCGGCACCACTACTGCAACCCATGACAAAAAACAGCAAAGGAATTATGCGAACTATTTTACCCATACGACGCACCTCCATTCTCCTCTTTATCCGCGATGCGGATCGATTTCCAAAAATAATCGACGTGCTTCTCAAACAGCAACACCGCTGAGGAGGTTGATTTGCCATCGAGCTTGAGCAAGACCACCTGGGTTTGGTAGAAAAAGAGCGGCGTGAGAAATTCATTGGCCAGGAGCAGGGGGTCGGAGGATCGGATCATCTCTTCCTGCATCATCATGAAAAAGACCGCCGAGAGCTTTTTGATGTTTTGCTGGTAAAAGTATTCATGGTACAGATCGCGAATATCGCTGTTTTTGTACATCTCCTGCATCATAAGCCGAAACAACGCCTCATTTTTGCCGTCAAAGCTCAGAAGCTTGAACGTCGTAGCAATGTTTGCCAAAAGCGCTTTTCCGCGTTTGTAGAGCTCGCTGGGCTCTTTCTCTTCGAAAATCGTCACGATCGCGGAGCTCATCAACTGATCAATGAGCGCCATGAGGATCGCATCCTTATTTTTGAAGTGATTGTAGAGCGCTCCCTGCTGCAAACCAATCGAAGAGGCAATATCCCTGACGGTGGTTTCCTTGAAGCCCTTGGAGGCAAAGAGTTCCAGCGATTTGGCTAGTATCTTCTCTTTTGTCCCGCCGGTACGTTGCTGTCCAGTTCCCATGAAATCGACCTTTTGTAAAATGTAAACGATAGTATAGTGAACATTTGTTCATTTGTCAAGGTTTTAGAGGATGTTTCATATGAACGCTTGTTCATACCGTGAAAGTCAAGATTCCCACTTAAATGAACAACCGTTCATTTAAGTGGGCTAATTGTCCGTTTTATGGCTATTTTATTCGATTGCATATTCTTTAATATTTATTTGGACATGTTTTATGGGGCTCTTTACGTAGCGGGAAGGTTATATTGCAGAAAATCGCGAGATCTGCATGATACGTGTTGACAAAATCAAGGATCAAGTAGTGATGCTCGTCATATTTGCATCTGATAGAATAATAGTGTAGATCGTTTAAGGGCTATGGCACATCTCTTGAGGGAATACCTTCGTTATAGAAACAAAAGTAGAATCGTGTATGGGTATTTTGTTTGTGAGACGATTTTTAATAGCAATGTACGCAAGAAGAGGCACACTTCCCGCAAAATATAATTTGAATATATTTTATATTATGTTAACCACATAATATAGTAAATATTAAAGGTTTTGTTATGGCTTTGTCTTTATCTTGTCGTGATGTTCTTTTTACTGAGCTTCTTTCTATTTGTTCTAACTCTTGTGTTTCTATACGTGCTGTTCTTAAAGATTATTTTGTTGATTCCGATTTGCGTGATTTTGGTGTGTATTTTCGTGGAGTCCCTTATCCATCGTTTCTTTCTGGTGATTTATTAATTTTTGTTTTGTCAAACGATTTATGTTCTTATTCTCATAAAAAGGTTAACAATGTCCACAATCACAATCAACATTCCTAAACAAGATGAAAAAGCCATAAAGGATAATATTTATAATTTGTCCTTACAACTTGGTTATCGTCTTAATGTTTCCGACTTCCTCCGCTATGTACTCAAGACGCATAGGACTAAACATGCCCTGTTTAATCTTGGTTACATATCTATTTTAGATTTGTATGAGACAACACCAACTATTAAAAAAGGTAAGCGACGTTTAAAGGATTTGAGACCGCGTTAAGTTTTGATAGATTGTCTCAGCGGGCTTCTCGTTGCGATGATCTCTCAAGCCTTACGGCTAATTCATATTTAAAGGTTACAACATGGCACAACAAAAAGGAACGGTTTTGACCGTTGAAATGCTCGAAAGTTCGGAGATTAACCAAGTATTGCTTGGTGGTAAAGTTAAGTCTCTCTCAATCAAAGAGGGTTCTCCTCGATTGATGGACGGTGCTCCAATGACTAACCCAGATGGTTCTCCCCTGCTCTGGCCTGACTCTTATTTTGTAGAGTTTGCTTTTCAAGGTGGCGTTGCTACTTTTCGCGTCCCTTCTGATATCTACGCAACACTTGAGGAGGGAAAAAGATATCAGATGGTTGGTGTGGTATTCATGAAAACCCCATACGGTGACGGTCGCCCCTATCCTGCTATTGAGCCTAAAGCGTTTAACTTTCTCTTTTAAGCGCTCTTGCTCTTGCTCTTAAAAAAAAGGAGTTTTACTCCCCGCTCTTTCTTCCCTCGAAAGAGTTAACCAGCTTCACCCTGTGCATAAGTCCCAAGACTTATTCATGGGGTGCGGGTTGTTCACGTTCAGGAAACGACCGCCATCAAGGTCTCTTAAAAAGGTGATGTCGGGGGCTTTGCCCCCGTGCCTCACCCTAAAATAGGTCTTTTTGGCTTCGCCCCCCGTCCTTTTTAACAAGGGGTACCCCCGTGACAAAGAAAAAATTTTGATAGGTAGGAAAATATGAAATACTCAGAAAATGTTCCCCCCCAAATCGTTCACCAAGGTGTTGATACTTTGCGTACTGCTCACATTATAACCAAGCTCGAAAATTACGCAAAATATGAAAACCTCCTCGCCCACCTCTCAGATCTTAAGGCGGAGGCTATTGCCCGCAATGCTAAATTTGAGTTTGAAAGTGGTATATCATTTGATTTCTATACGTTCGGTAAATTCTTCATACGTCCAAAAGGTCAAGGGCGTTACCGATACGTAATTTATAATCAGGATATAGAGATTTTCTTCTCTACGGTAACATTCTCTGCAAACAATTTTAGCACTCCTCAAATTGTGGTAGATTATCGAGCCAAATACCTTTCACTTACCGGACATCAAAAGGCGTATGACCTCGTTAACGATATGCTTTTTTCCCTCCTCTCTCTCGATACTGATTTAATCTATCGTGATTTCCTCAATACGCAATTAATGAGAATTGATCTCGCCACCGACATTATGGGTATAGAATATACTCCCCTTGATAAGTATCGCTTCCAAACCAATTTCAAAAACCAAGGTCACATAGAATTCAAGGAACATATCCAGTATAACCGCCTCACGGGCTTTTCTTTCGGCAAGGGTGATTACATGATGCGTATCTATAACAAGCGTCATCAACTCAACAATGACGCTTCAAAGCTCTGGCTTACTCTCCTTTGGGTAAAAAATGGCTACCCCGAGGATGTCCGCCCCTCAGTCTGGAGACATGAAACCCAAATGAGGCGACCATATCTAAAGCGCTTTCGCCCTCAAGGCATTACTGACGAGGTACAATTTTTCTTTGATATGCTCCCCAAGCTCTGGACGTTTTCATTCTCAAAAGTTCAATTTGTAGATATCACCAATGAGCAGGCATTGAAGGTTATGGATGCAGGTTATACTCCCGATGCACTTCGGCAACTCTTTTACCGTACTAAAATGTACGCGCCCTCCTCTGTCTGGTCTCTCGCCGGAAATTGGCAAGGTATCCAGGCACCGCCCCCCGAAGATTACGGACACTATAACCAGTTTGATCAATCAACCGCCAAGCGCTTCTATAAGGCTTTTATCTCGACGGCTTACAAAGCAGGCAACGGCGACCCCCTCAATGTCTTGAAAATAATGGATTTAGTCCAAAATGAGTTAGAGACTTATAATGGTATTACTCTCCATGATTATGGAGAAAATAAGCTTTTATCATCATTCATCGATAATGCTCAGTTCATTTCTCAGAATGGATTAGTAATCGACCGAGATTTCAAGGCTCTGTCAGGAAAACTATACTATGGCATGATTGAGCGCTTTACCGCTCTCGATGATCCGCAATTTGATAGCAACGAGCGCCGTTTAGCCATGCTCTTTAAAACCGATGTTCACGACCTTCGAAATAATATCAATATGTATTTGACTGAGATCAATTACGATGGAGAAATCCAACCTCAAGTTATTGAATACCAAATGGGAGATTATTAAAATGAGTACAAAGGAAAAAATACTTATCGCCATTGCATACCTCACTTTGCACAATATCAAAGTGAACAAAAGAAGAGTAGCTATCTATGCCAACCTCTCTTGGTTGACGGTTCATATACATTTTTCAAAGCTTTACGAAGATTTCAAATTAAAAGATATTAAAAGGTTTAAATCATCTTATGAAAGGGGGATATCATGAAAGCTTCTATCTTTGGATTTGTAAAAAAAGCTTGGCCGGTAGTCTTGGACTTCTTGCGCTTCTACTTGCTTCGTAAAAAGGTTTAATCATGGCACAAAAGGATACTGAAAAATGGCTTGCTGAGCATTTGCTTCTCTCGGGCTCTTCGGCTGATTATGTTATACTCCATAGTAATCATACGTTGGATATTTATTCAACTACTAGAAGTTATTCCACAAGTGGAACTAATTTCACTTTTATTACTCCTTTGGAATATTTATATTATCAGAGTGACTTTACTTTGGTTAAATCTGTTGATTTTTTGTATACAGGTTCAAGCCAATATAGTTGTACTTTGCCTCTGACGTTCTGGGTAACGACTTCCCAGCAAGAAATACAACATAATGGCAATACAGTTCAGGCAGATTGCGCCAGTATCAATACAAGTCCTTTTAAAATTGTTTATATTTTGCAAACGTATGATAGTTCAGCTCCTGGGGCTTCTGGTTCTGAAGATGAATTTACTTTATATTATCCTGATAATGGATATGTAGAGGAAAAGTTCACAAGCTTTCAGGATGCCTCGGATAGATGTGCTTTTATTCATCATACTAAATTTGCTTATTATGTCGATACTCCAAACTATGCTTTTTTAGAGGATTTAAAAACTTATCTTTCCTGTGTAGCTTCTGAGGTTTCCGGTGGAGGTGGTGGCGGTGGTGGTGGTGGACAGTCTGACGACTGCAATGCCTGTTGTATTTGTTGTGAATGTGGAGGTTAAAACATGGCAACGACTTGTGAAACAAAATTAAACACGGTAAAAAGCGACGTTTCAACCGTAAAAAGCGACGTTTCAACCGTAAAAGCTAAGGTGTCCCAAAATGCTTCTGAGATTGATAAGCTCAAGGCAGGGATAAATCAGATCC
>WGDE01000201.1 GCA_015493385.1 Phycisphaerae bacterium | reverse complement strand
GTATTATTGTAAGTACATTGGGTATGTTGGGCATGTTTGCAGGTATTGCAATGGGCTATACTGTAACTAAATTTGTTGCTGAATATAGAATCGCTGATCCAGATAAGTCTGGACGGTATATTGGTATGACTTTTTTAGTTTGTTGGATTTCATCTGTTCTAGTTTCCTCTATACTGTTTATATTCTCTGCATTTATGGCAGGGTTACTCTTTGATAATACAAATTTATCTAATCTCTTAAAATTGGCGGCGCCTATTCTAGCTTTAACGTCTCTTAACGCGGTTGCGCGAGCTGGTTTTGTTGGGTTAGAATTGTTTAAACCCCTTGCGATTATAGATTCTAGTTGTAGCTTTTTGCGTATTTTAATGATGATTGTTGGAGCTATCCTGTTTAAAATATACGGCGTTGTTGGTGGATGGGTTGTTTCAGAGACAATTACTTTCATTGTATTGCAAACGCTATTAAGAAAAAAGTGTATAGAGAGTGGCTTTTCCATAAGCTATGGAGGTAGCAGAGTCGAATGGAAGGTTCTCTGGAATTTCACTTACCCTAACTTTTTGAGTAATGTCATCATGAATCCTGCCAACTGGGCGTGCAATGTCTTGATAGTCAACTTGCCTAATGGATTATATTATATGGGGATTCTTACAGCAGCCAGACAGGTACAAAGGGCCGTGGCTTTTATACCTATGCGTCTAATGAAGGTGACATTGCCTGCAATGAGCAATCTTTTCGGTAATAATGATACCGCAAGATTTTACAAGCTTGCATTTTATACTCAAGCGAGTATCTTTGGTATTGCTATCATTGTTTCGCTACCTTTAATGATTTTTAGCAAATTCATCTTATCATTTTATGGCAAAGAATTTATGGGGGAATCTCTTGTTCTAATAACTATGCTGGGGTTTGGAATTTGCTATATTCTTGAAATAAGCTTATCTGAAGTATTGCTATCTCAGGGTAAGAGCCTTAAAAAATTCTATATCTTTTCAGGGGTAACTTTATTTTCTTTAGCATTGTTTTGGCTTGTATTTCTACAATACGGAGCAATCGGATATGCTTTAAGTATGCTGATAGCTCATTTTGCAGGAATGACTATATTATTAATTAATTTAATTGTCAATAGAAGCCGAGATCTGAATTTAATGACAAGTAAGGATGATTTGTAATTATGTACGAACAGCATATTGGTGATAATTTTTCAGATGGATACAATGAGTATGCACGTAGCTACAGTCGTAAAGCAGAATGGTTTGTATTTTTTGTCCTACTGTTCGCGTTGATGGAGGCTGTTTTTTTTGGGAGTTTGCAAGGAGCTATTTCTGAAAGATCCGCATGGTGGGCACGGCTTACGCCATGGAAACTTTACCCAACAGAGATATTATTCTTTTGTGTTATATTCTTGCCATCTTGTTTTGTAGTGTTACGAGGCCGTAAGTTTGGATATGATTCATACAGAGGGTTTTGGTTAGTTGCTATTTTTCTTTTAGTGGGAATACTGCAAGCAATTCATGGATGGTTTCTGGGAGGTCGTAAACTTTTATGGTTGGCAGATCTTCGACAGTTTTACCTTATGTCTATTTTTGTTCCATTTTTCAGTGTTCTAGCTTCAGGTATTAGACTTTCTAAGTTGGCAGATCGTTTATGTAATATAGGATTGTTTCTTGCTATATATAGTGGCGTATCAGGTGTTTTAGTTTTCTCAGGTCTGATACAAAAAGACTCGCTTTACTATCCTGGTCAGTGGAGTCAACAGACCCTCGTCTTATTGTATTTATTCGTTTTAACGAAATCTATGGTATGCCATAAGGTGGAGAAGTTTAAGCTATTGATATTTGCATTTGGAATTCTTGCCCCACTACAGAAGACGCCTACTGCAAGTTTTATCGTTTTGCATTTGATAGCTCTTTATATGCTTCTTTTTGTGGTTAGGTACAAAAAAAAGGTTGTGGTATTCAGAACAACTAAGGTTTTTGTAGTAATGGGTATTTGTTTAGTGGCACTGCTGCCAGTTTTGTTGGGGCTAGGTGGTGGAGCTGCAAAAAGATGGCTTTCAAAACGTTGGCTTAAGACCGATGCAATTGGTGCTGACCTTACTTCTGGTAGATTAGATGCTTGGCAATGGGGAATAAAGCAATGGGAAAATAAACCTTTATTTGGTAATGGATTAGGGTATAGGAAGATAGTGGTTGGAAATGATGGTACGATTAGGCCTATTGGTGTGCATAATATAGCAGTGACACTGCTATACCAGACAGGTCTTGTAGGTTTTATGATATGTATTTCAATATTTCTAGTCTGGTTTGTAAGAATGAAGCATTGCATTAGAAATTGTTTTGATCCAGATATATTATGGCCAGTGTTGGCAATGTTTATATTTTGTCTGACGATCATAATAGCCAGCTTAGCTGGTCGATCTATAACAATTCCATATGTTGGGTTTGTGTTTTGGATATGTTTTGCTTTTATGACAAATGCTGAATCGCAGTACTTTATGGAGTCTTCTGCGGTGATAGATTCAGATAGTTATAGTAATACACTACAAGATAATTAAGATTAAGTATATAATTGATATAGGTGGAATATGAAAGAATTAACGGGTAAAACAGTATTAATTACAGGTGGTACAGGCTCTTTTGGTCGTGCGGTCACAGAGAGACTTCTTGCGACAGGCGTAAAAGAGATAAAGATATTTTCTCGTGATGAGCTTAAGCAAGAAGAGATGCGCATTGAGTATCAAGAGGATCGCTTGAAATTTCATATTGGCGATGTACGCGATATGGATAGTGTAAACAAGGTTATGCATGGTGTTGATTATATCTTCCATGCCGCTGCGCTCAAGCAGGTTCCGTCTTGTGAGTTTTTCCCAATGCAGGCGGTTATGACTAATGTTCTTGGTAGTAATAATGTTATTGAGTCTGCGATTGCTCACGGCGTTAAGCGAGTTGTGTGTCTGAGTACTGATAAAGCAGTTTATCCAATCAATGCGATGGGCATAACCAAGGCTGTTATGGAGAAGATTGCCGCTGCTGCTGCAAGACGTGAGAGCAATAATGAGACAATCATATCAAGTGTTAGGTATGGTAATGTGATGTGTTCTCGTGGGTCTGTGATTCCGTTGTTTATCAAACAACTTAAAGCTGGTAAACCTCTAACGGTTACAGTTCCAGATATGACAAGATTCCTTCTTCCGCTTAGAAATGCGGTTGATCTTGTACTCTTTTCATTTGAGCATGCAAACCAAGGCGATCTTTTTGTTAAGAAAGCTCCTGCATCAACTATCATCGATCTTGCTAATGCGGTTAAGAATATCTTTAAGTCTGATGTAGATGTTCAAGTGATTGGTATTAGGCATGCTGAGAAGATGTACGAAACTCTCTGTACAAGAGAGGAATTGCAAAAGGCAGAGGATATGGGAGATTATTACAGAGTTCCTCTTGATGATCGCGACTTGAACTATACAAAATACTTCAGCGAGGGTGAGACTCAGGAGATAGTAACAGAAGACTATCATTCTCACAATACTGAGCAATTAGATGTTGCGCAGGTTGAAGAGCTTTTACTTTCGTTGCCTAAGGTTCAAAAAGAACTTTAAAATCATAAATAGTTTAACGCGAGAGATATTTTTTAGTTTTAAAGACGTAAAAGATTAACTGCTTTAACGCAAATGAACGCTAAAGGCGCAAGAGGCGCAGGTGATAGCTAGAGCTTTATTTTATTAAAAGCATAAAGATCTTGGTTCTAAAACATAAAACAAGTTGTTTAAATCTGTTTCGTTTGCGTCATCTGCGTCTATTGCGTTATTTTAGAAGACTGGAAACGGCTATTGCCGTTGTAATCTACGTCGGGCAGGGCTGGAAACGACGTTGTCGTTGTAATTGACGTCGGGCAGCTTGCGCTACCGCGCTAAATGCACCACCGCGCTAACCGCGTTAAGGCAGTTGAATTTGCAGTTGAAGTTGGTTTTTTAATATTAGGAGTAAAGATGAAGATTGGTATTACGGGTATGGCGGGTTTTGTTGGTACGCACTTGCGCGACAGGCTTGCACGTGAAGATAATGTAGAGGTGTTGGCGTTTGAAGATTCATATTTCGACAATCCAGAAGCGTTTATAGACTTTGCAAAAAATGCAGATGCAATCGTTCATTTGGCTGGTGTTAATAGAGACGAGCCAGAGGTTGTTTATAATAAGAATATTGAGCTTATGGAAAAACTGCTTGAGTATTGCGATGCGGCAGATAACAAGCCAATGATTTTATTCTCTGCGTCTACTCAGATTGAGCGTGATAATGAGTATGGCAGGGCTAAAAAAAGAGGTATGGAACTTCTTGAGCAATGGACAAAAGAAAAGGGTGCAACAGGCATCTCAATGGTAGTTCCAAATGTTTTTGGTGATAATGGCAGACCTTTCTATAATTCAGTAGTCGCAACTTTCTGCCACCAAGTTACTCATGGTGAAACGCCTACCATTAATCAAGATGGTCAGATGTCTATGATTTATATTAACTACCTAGTTGATGATATCTTTGACCTTATTAAAGAAAACCGTAAGGGCTACAGCGTTGAATATATCAAACCTCGCTGCGAGGTTAAGGTTTCAGAGCTTCTTTCTTTACTGACAAAGTTTAATGATTTTTACTCAAACTCAGGTATGGTTCCAGAGATTAAGACTGATTTTGAGCGTGATATTTATAATACTTTCCTTACGTATATGGATGAGGCCGATTGGCAAAGAGACCTTAAGCTTAACACGGATGACCGCGGAACATTTGTTGAAGTGTTTAAGCTTGAAAAGGGCGGGCAGGTTTCCTTCTCTACAACTAAGCCGGGCATAACACGTGGTAATCATTATCATATTCGCAAGAATGAAAAGTTTTGCGTTGTCAAAGGTGATGCAAGCATTAAGCTGCGCAGGATTGGTACTGATAAGGTGATTGAGTATAAGGTCTCAGGCGACAAACCAGCTTGGGTTGAGATGCCAATCTACTATACACACAATATTTCAAATATTGGCGATACAGAACTCGTAACTCTATTTTGGATCAATGAACATTTCAATCCTGATGATCCAGACACTTTCTATGAAGAGGTATAATTAGATGAAGGTTGTAACAATACTCGGTACTCGTCCTGAGATAATAAGGCTCTCTGCTGTTTTGGCAAGGCTTGATAAACATGTTGATCATGTACTTGTTCATACAGGTCAAAATTATGACTATGAGCTTAATGAAGTATTCTTTAATGAGCTTAATGTGCGCAAGCCTGATCACTTTATGAATATTGACACTTCAAGTGTTGGTAAGGTCTATGGTAATATTCTCATTAAGACAGAAGAGATTCTAAAAGAAGAAAAGCCTGATGCAGTATTAATTCTTGGCGATACGAATAGCTCTATTGCCGGAATTATTGCAAAGCGTATGAAAATTCCTATCTATCATATGGAAGCCGGAAACCGCTGCTTCGATCTAAATGTTCCAGAAGAAACAAACAGACGAATTATTGATCACACAGCAGATTTTAATCTTGTCTATACAGAGCATGCTAGAAGACATCTTCTAAGCGAAGGGCTGCATCATAGACGAGTTTATGTTACAGGCTCTCCAATGAAGGAAGTCTTGCAAAATCATATGGATAAAATTCTATCCTCTGATGCGCTTAGTAGGCTATCGCTTGAAAAGGGAAAATACTTCCTTGCTAGCGTGCATAGAGAAGAGAATGTTGATAGAAAAGAATCACTCACAAAGATCTTAGACTCATTCGAAGGGCTTATAAAAGAGTTTGATCTTCCGGTGATTGTTTCAACGCACCCACGTACAAAAAAGAGACTTGAGTCACTTGGTAAGAAAGTTTCTGATAAGATTATATTCATGAAGCCTTTTGGATTCCTTGATTATGTAAACTTGCAGATGAATGCAAAGTGTGTGATCTCTGATAGTGGTACAATCTGTGAAGAATCTTCAATATTAAACTTCCCAGCAATCACTCCGCGTGTTGCGATTGAAAGACCTGAAGCAATTGACACAGGCTCCATTGTTGTTACAGGCCTTGATCCTGAAACAGTTGTTGCTGCTGTTAAACTTCAGACATCAGACGATGTTGTTTCGCGAGATGTTGAGATCCCAGCCGATTACCAGATTGATAACACTTCGTACCGTGTTATTAAATTAATTCTCGGCACAGCCAAGCTTAGTAACAGGTGGGATGGAATTGGCCTTAATGATTTAAGTTAGAGAAATTTATGCAGAGCGAAAATAAGAATCCGCATTTACTCATTGTTGGGCCATTGGATTTTCCGGGGTTTACAGCAAGTTCCTCACGAATTAAGTGCTACGGTCGCGGTATTGTGGAGAATGGAGGGAGTGCGACTGTGTTTTCGTATAGGCCGTGCCATTCGAGATCAGGTATTGCTCCCAGAGGGACTGTAGATGGCATCAATTATCTCTATACATCTGGGAGGGCTTTACGTCCCAGAACAGCCATTGCAAAGATGTATTACGAAATTGTAGGTTTTTTCAATGTTTTCGTTCAAGTTTATAAACTAAATAAAATTAAACCAATTGATTCTATTCTGTTTTATTCCAAAGATACGATATTGGGTTTCTTCTTGTCGCGATTATCTCAATACTTAAAGATTCCACTTATTGAAGAAAAATGCGAGTTTCATTTTCGCAATCGTTGTAATATTAAAATAAAGATTAAGAGCTGGATTTATGAAAAGATAGTTGTTCCGTGTTTTGATGGCGCATTTATTATGACAGATGCGCTTGCCGATTATTATAAGCCATTAATGCGAAAAAATGCTAAAGTTCTCAAAATGCCTATTCTAGTTGATATGAAGCGATTTGAGCTTAAGTATTCAAACATTAATGAGGAATATATTGCGTACTGTGGGTCTCCATCAGGTGATAAAGATGGAGTGCCTATTCTGATCAGAGCATTTGCAAAAGTCTCAAAAAAATATTCTAATCTTTCTTTGAAGATTATAGGTAATTATCCTAACGTAGAGGAACGTAAGAGAGTTCAGCAATTTATTGATGAATTGAAGCTCTCTGGCAAGGTAGAGGTCACAGGAAAGAAGACGCCAGAGGAGGTTGCTGCCTATTTGACAGGTGCTAAGCTTCTAGCTTTGGCTAGACCAGATAATTTTCAGGCTAAATATGGTTTTCCAACAAAATTGGGCGAATATCTCGCTACAGCTAATCCTGTTGTAGTTACAGATGTTGGAGAGATAGCTAAGTTCTTGCAGGATGGTGTTAGCGCGTATATTGCAAAACCTGATAATGTAAATGATTTCGCAGAAAAGATGATATCTGTGCTGTCAGATTATAAAATGGCTTGTAGAGTCGGCGTTAATGGAAAACAGGTTGCAGAGGAGAATTTCTCTTACAAGCAACATGGAAAGAGAATTGTTGATTTTATCTTAGAAATGAGGGCTTGCTGATGATTAAATTAATCACAAAAGTTAAGCGTAAAATATTACGTGAGATTAATCCTTTACGTTACGCCAGAGAAATTGGAGTGGATTTTGGTAATGATTGTAAGTTTATAAAGCCTAATTTTGGTACAGAGCCTTGGTTAATCAAGATGGGAGATCATGTTGAGGTTACAAATGGGGTTAATTTCATTACTCATGATGGCGCTGTGTGGGTCTTTCGTAAAGACAATCCTTTGTTAGAATTATTTGCCCCAATCAATATTGGCTCAAATGTCTTTATAGGGATAAATGCGACTATCCTACCTGGAGTTACTATTGGAGATAATTGTATTATTGGTAGCGGAGCTGTCGTAACCAAGGATATACCTGCTGACAGTATTGCTGTTGGAGTGCCAGCAAGAGTTATAAAGACAATTGATAGTTACTACAAATCAATTGAAGATGAAGTTACTTTTATTCGCGATCTAGCACCAAAAGACAAGCAAGCTGTTCTCAAGAAGAGATTTGGAATATGAATGATATCGTAATAATGAATTCAAAAAATAAAAAATATAGAGTACTGTTCCTGTTGAGTAATCCTGGTGTCGGTGGCACTGAGACATTCGTGCTTTCTTTAATCCCACTACTTGCAAAGAAAGGTGTTGACGCAAGTATACTGAATTTATGGAAAGATTCAGATATACGACAAATTGCTAATAATATTGATATACCATATTACGAGCTTGAGGGTGATTCTAGAAGATCTAATATTAAGAAAACAGTTCAGCTAGTCTCTTTTATCAATGAAGGAGAATACGATCTTATTTACTTATTTGGATTACGAGTGAATATAATATTAAGATTGTTGACGCCATTCTTGAAAAATAAGATATTGATTTCTGGTGTCAGAGGAGAAGATGACTGGCGCAAATGGTATCATGTTCTTGCCGATAGATATACCCAGCATAAAATTTCCATGACGGTATGTAATTGCAAGAAACTTTTGTCTCTTAAGAGAAATAGAGAAAAAACACCATTAGATAAATTAC
>WGDE01000200.1 GCA_015493385.1 Phycisphaerae bacterium | reverse complement strand
CTTCCAGCTATCAGGATCAACTAAGCTAAATGGTCAGATATAATTATTATTTGATATTGTATTTGCTCTCTATGCTAGCGTTAATCTTTAACGCTAGAATTGATGCCCATATGGAATGTTGGTGGTACCACCGCGATAAATGCATCTTGCATTGAAAATCTTTGCCTTATGTCTTTAATAAAACAAGTTCTTCTAATCCGTTTCGTTTGCGTCGTCCGCGTCTCTTGCGCCCCCTTGCGTTAAAGCAGTTAAAGGGTACGGGAATCTGACTCTCTAGCGTTAAGTAACCTTCACCTGCATTTCCAAACACCATTGCCCCTTCATCTACTTCATGCTCTCCTATGAACCAGAGCCGTTCAAGTAAAATTAAACTGTTTTTTCATTGTTTTTCTTTTCCTTTTTCTACTAGGTATTTTGTCCCTTAATCTCTTCACCCAAAACTATAGAGGTTAAGGAACAAAATATCGACGGGATCTTATTGCAGGTTGACTGCCCAAACTCCTATCCGTGATCACCTAATGGCCCCACATTAAACTTAATACGGTAAAAGCTCCCATTCTTCATGTCGTGGTATTATCGTATACGTAATCCACATAGCATTAAAACCGAGATGCTTTCATTATCCCGTCAACCTATAATAAATCTCAATTAAGCAGCTAATTCTAATGTCTCAGCTACAAGTTCTTCGTTAAATAATTCCCCACTTAAAAGCATCGCCCGTATTATACAGAGTAGCTTCCTAGCTACTGCTACAATAGCTATCTTTCTCCTTACACGTTGAGAACAACTGATACGATCAAAATAAGCTCGCAATGAAGAACTCTTACGTATTGCCATCCAACTGCTCTCACATATTGCCCAGCGTACAACACTTGGACCTTGTTTGGTTATATGACCTAGACGTCTAGTAGCTCCACTTTCATCAAGCTTAGGAACCAAACCAAAATAGCTACAATATTTCTTGTAATTACTAAAACGTTCAATGTCATCAGTATAAGCTAATATAGCCTCTGTTGTTCTTGGGCCTATTCCAGGGATACTCTGCAGTATGCGACTTGCAGGCTTACTAGAGAGATAAATATCCAGATAGTCCGTGAGCCTTTTAAGCTGATTTTGTAATAAATCAAACTCGTCTAGTAAATTAGAAAGTTGTATATGCCAAAGCTTTCCGGCATCTTCACTTAAACATCTCATCCAAAAAACGTTAGACTTCTTCCACCAGCTTCCGCTATCAACTGGTTTGAGACCATGCCCTTTAATCGTTGCGCGAATATTATTTTTAGCCCTAACAACTTTATCTACTATTTTTTTACGATGTAGTATTGTCTCACGCCACTGACGAACTTCTTTACTTGGCATATAAACAGATGGAACCTCGTTTATACTAAGCAGCACTGCCATCTTGCGAGCATCAATTCGGTCATTCTTTTTAGCTGTCCTAAATATCCAGGTCATCTTAGAAGGATTAGCAACTGTAATTGTATCAACAACACCTTCAAGGTAATCGTATATAAAGCCTGCTTGACCACTAACCTCAAAGACTAGATGTACTTTAGAGCCATCTTTTTTTTGTTCTTTGAGATATTTCTTCATTGATTCTACATCAGAGCCAATTGTGGCATAAATATCTTTCTTATCTTTTTGAACTATACATATTACTGTTTTCTTGCAATCAATATCAAATCCAATATACTTATCCATAAGGAGCCTCCTGAAAAAAATGTTATTGTGACGTTCAACGATCACGAGCCAAATGGCAGGTCATCATTACGAGACCGAATTATAACAGAAATCGGGAGGCTCTGGTTGCATAGTTTATTCGTGGTAAAAAATCTTTTAGTCTTTAGCGTTGATGCAGTTAGTCTTCTTTTGAGTCGCTGTTAATCGTTGTCACAGTCATCTTATTCTTAGCTGTTGGTAGTTTGAATTTTTTTCCTGCAAATTCGATGATTAAATCAAGCTTATCTGGATTCTTTGATACGTTCTTTATCTCTGCGCAGCCAATATTTATCGATGGAGGCATCTGCTTCATTGGTACAGATTTTTCTCTCGCCAATTCATTTACCGTATAGGCTAATCTTGATGATTCTTTTTGGAGAATTAAATTTTGGGTGCAATAAAGATTGTCTGGTTTGCTGTATTCTAAAACTCCATCAAGCCCATTAACGCACTTGAGGGTTAAATCTGTGAGTATGATATTTTCTATTTTGGTTATGCCGCGTCTGCGCAGATAGGGGGTTATGGTGCTGCGCCCAAGGTCTTTGACGGAGCTTGAACCGCAGTTAATCAATAGGTTTTCGTCTGCCTGTTCTATAAAGGTGCAATAGCCTTTTCCGATTGAGAAGGTTGTTATTGTTAGGGAATCGCTGCTGTTTTGAATATGGTAGAGCATTAGAAAAGATATTGCGCAGATGATTAATAGGGAGGGCTTTAGCAGTCTTCTAAAAGCCATCTTTGATATAGATAGTAGCAATAGAGCTATTGCTATGTAGAGCGAGAATACTATGGTTTTGCTCGGTGCGGCAATAATAATCTCAGAGATACTAACGCTACTCATTTTAGCGACTAGCTCTGTCATTACCTCTGCGAAAAAATTAACGATAGGATTCACTAAAGCGATAGCGCTTGGAAATGTAATTGCTACAACTAATCTTACCAGCTGCGCTGAGAGTGTTAGGGTAAAAAAAGGTAGTGCTATACATGTCCAGATTGCCGATAGGGGGTAGATGCTGCAAAAGTAATAGGCGATAATTCCTGCGCTACCTATCCAAGCGGCGATTCCAACGCTGAGTAGGCTAAAATTGTGAGAGATAAATCTATGTATGAGAGATTTATTTTTAACATCGAAGAATCTAAATCCAGTGAGCGAGTCTATCGCAAAACGGATTTGTTCTTGGAACAATACGATGCTGATAATTGTTACAAATGAGAGCTCAAAGCCAACCATGAAGAGATTGAATGGGTTGTAGAGCAAAAGTCCTATCGCAGAGAGGCTAAGGGTGTTTAGTATGTCAGGTTTTCTTTTTAAGACAATCGCCAAAAAGAAGATTATTGCGATAGTCGCCGCCCGAACAATAGGAGGGCGTGGTTCGACTAGATAGACAAATCCAAGACAAAAGGCAATGCAAATAATAGCTCTATGATGCTTTCTTATTCCGATGGTTCTTGTTATCAGCCAGACTATTGAGAGCAGCAGTGCAACATGCAAGCCAGAGAGACTAAGCAGGTGCAATAGACCGCTTCGCCTGAAGTCTTGTATTACCTTTGAGTCAACTTCGCTTCTGTATCCACTGATAAGAGCGTTTAAGAGTTTAGAGTGTTTGATGTTTATTGGCTCGGCTCTTTGGTGGAGCCTCTGCATAAAGCGGCGACCATAATATTTTATCTCCCCAAAAGATTTGGAGTCTATTCTTTTGATATATCCTTGGTTTGAAATTCCTAATCTATATCTAATGCCATGATAAGACATATATTTCTTGAAATCAAATCCACCAATATTTCTAGCCTCAGAGAGTTTGTTTAGCCAGCCTGTCGCCTCAATATTGTCGCCAACCTCAAAGTCGAGATTCTCTTGGCTATTTAGGGTTGTGTATAATTTCCCGTTGATTTTTTGCCAACCATTTTCAGTCTTTATCTCTTCTAGGTCTATCGTGAAGTGGTAGGGGGATTTGCCCCAATTAAACGAGCTAAAGAGCCAGTGCCTGTAATCTTTTCTAGATGGAATACTCGATATTGTAGCTTTTATCTCGACTGGGATTTTATTCTCAAACTCAAGTGAGCTGATATTGCTAGGGCTATACTTGTTGGCGTCTACAAGGCGCAGTGCACCGAGAAATGCAAAGGCAAAGCAGACAATGAAAATAGCAATCTCTTTTCTTTTCTCGCTTAAAATCAGATACAGACTAATAGAAAACAAACAAAGAATCGCAAATGCTGATAAAGCGAAGATTGCAGGAAGCAGTGAAGAAGTAAAGATGCCCACAACCAGCCCAATGGCGGGCAATAGTAGTGGGCGTCTTTGTATGGTTGTTAAAAGCCAGTTCTCTTTTGAAAGCTGCTTATCAAAGATTTTAAGCTTGTGCTGAATCTTGTTCAAAGCTTTTCTTTCTAAGAGGATTTACTTTGTAATAGTCTTTTTGCCACCCATATATGGTTGCAACACTTCTGGGATATTTATAGAACCATCCTCATTCTGATGAATCTCCATTAGAGGTATCAGAATACGAGGTGAAGCGATAACAGTATTGTTGAGCGTGTGGCAGAATACATTCTTTTTGTCCGCATCTTTATATCGCAGATTAAGCCTGCGCGCTTGGAAGTCGTAAAAACGGCTAGCCGAGTGAGTTTCGCCAAAGCTATTGCGCGATGGCATCCAAGCTTCAATGTCATATTTCATTGCTTGACCCTTGCCAAGGTCGCCGCTACATACATTCACGACTCTATACGGAAGTCCAAGAGCTTGCAAGACTCCTTCAGAGTTTGCAAGTATCTCAAGGTGCATCTTCTTACTTGTTTCAATGTCGTTCTTGCAGATTACAACCTGTTCTACCTTGTCGAACTGATGAATTCTGTAGAGACCGTGCGTGTCTTTTCCTGCCGCTCCGGCTTCGCGTCTAAAACAAGTTGACTGCGCACAGAGTTTTATTGGCAATTCATCCTCAGAGAGAATTTCATTGCTGTGGTATGATGTCAGTGGGACTTCAGCAGTGCCGACCAAACAACGCTCATCACGCTCAAGTAGATAAGTTTGTTCTTCAGCGCCTGGGAAGTATCCAGTACCGCGCATCGCTTCATCACGCATTAAAAGAGGCACACTCATTGGCGTGTAACCCTTGGCGACCATGAAGTCTATCGAGAAACGCAGTACCGCCCAATGCAGCATCGCACCGTCGCCTTTTAGGAAATAGTTGCGAGTTCCGGCGAGTTTAACGCCTCTCTCAATATCTATCATCCCAAGAGCTTTGCCTAGAGTGACGTGGTCTTTAGGTTCGAAGTCGAACTTTGGTATTTCTCCAAAGCTGCGCAGTTCAACGTTTTCGGTATCATCCTTGCCGACAGGAACCTCTTCGTCGCAAGGCTGTGGTACTAGCAGTAAAATAGCGTCATATTCTGGCTGGAGAGATTTGAGCTTCTCATTTAAAATTGCCTCATCTTTTTTAAGCTGAGATAATTTTGCAATCGCAGCCTGTTTTTCTTCGGCTTCTAGAGTTGGGATAGTTTTTCCAACTGCATTTTTCTCTGTCGCAATATCTTGGATGCTAGCCTTTGTATCTCTTAGCTGAGAATCTACTTCAAGCAGTCTATCGATATCAACCTTAAAGTTTTTCTCTTGCGCAGCCTGTTGGTATCTTTGAGGATTCTCTCGTATAAGTTTTATATCTATCATAGTTTTTCCACTATTGTCTAAATTTTATTAATCGATAAACTTCTTGATAATCACGACATCGTTTTGCCCACCAAAACCAAACGATTCGCTCATAACAGTATTTAGCTCTGCTTTGCGTGGTTCGTTAGGGACATAGTCAAGGTCGAGTTCTGGGTCTGGGTCGTTTAGGTTGGCTGTTGGCGGTAGAATCTGGTCGCGTAGTGCCATAGTAGAGAAAATGAGCTCTGCCGCACCAGTCGCTCCAATTAGGTGACCGCTCATACTTTTTGTACTGCTCACTGGAACATCCTTTGCGCCATCACCAAAGACGCCTTTAATCGCACGAGTCTCTATCGAGTCGTTTTCTTTAGTACTTGTTCCGTGTGTGTTGATATAGTCAATCTCTTCTTTTTTGATACCAGCGTCATCTAAGGCATACTGTATTGCGGCTCTTGCGCCTCTTGCTTCTTCGTGCATATCTGTAACACGGAAAGCGTCAGAGCTAGAACCAAAGCCAATAACCTCAGCTAGTATTTTTACGCCGCGTTTCTTGGCACTCTCTAGAGATTCGAGAACCATAATCGCCGCTCCCTCACCAATAACAAAGCCATCTCTCGAGGCACTAAAAGGCCTTGATGCAGTCTTTGGATCGTCGTTTCTTGTGCTAAGGGCGGTTAGTCTGTTAAAGCCAGTAATCCCAAGCGGGTGAATCATTGAATGTGCGCCGCCTGCAATCATAACATCGGCTTTGCCATTTCTAATAAGTAGCATCGCTTCGCCGATTGCCTGTGTACTAGCTGCGCAGGCGGTTAGGCAACTCCTACTAACGGCTCTAGCGCCGGTTAATACGGCAAGGTGACCAGTTGGCATATTTGCTTCCTGTTCAAGCTCGCGCGAACCAGTCATTTTTTTGAGGGCAATCTTCGACCATTTTTTCCAGTCCATCTCGCCTTTGTCTTTATCCCATGCGCCTGCTACTGAGTTGAAGAATGCGTCAGTATCAACAGCGCCCTCACCAGCTCCAAGATAGATTCCCATCTTGCGTCTATCAATTCCGTCGTTTGGCGAATCTGTTTCAATATCAATTCCAGCTTGCTTGCAAGCTTGTGCGGCAGCGCCTAGTGCAAAGGCAGAACCACGCAGAGAGTTTTTATGTATCTCTGGCTTTGAAATCTGAGTTGATAAATCATAGTTCTTAACTTCTGCAGCAAATTTTGTTGGGAATGTTGAAGCGTCAAATATTGTCATATCAGCCATACCATGCTCACCGTTTAGCAAGCCATGCCAGACTGTTTCAACGTCGTGTCCCATTGGACAAACAATTCCTGTTCCTGTAATAACAACTCTCTTAGTCATTGTTTTCACCGTCCATATTCTTTAGGATAATAGCACCAGTCTGACCACCGTATGTATAGCTACAAATCAAAGCGTATTTGATTTTCTTGGAAATGGTTTCTTTAACGATATTAAGCTCACAGTCAGTCGAAATATCTTCACAGTTAATTGCAGCTGGTATTGTAGAGTTTTTCATCGCCATTGCAGCTACTATAATATCAAGACCACCAGAAGCGGCGCCTGTATTGCTAAGCATACTCGTTGTTGGTAGTGTTGGTATAGTTTTAGCACAATCGCCAAGTGCGTTTACAATCGCCAGAGATTCGGCCTTGTCGTCCTGCGGTATTGCAGTCGCGTGAGGGATGATTAAATCAATTTCTTCAGGGCTTATCTGCGCCTGCTCTAATGCATTCTCGATAGCGATTTGGAGTCCTTTGCCGTCTGCGTCGAGATTTTTATAGTCTAGGTTATGGCTTGTACTCTCACCGCAACCGACAACCTCGGCGTAGATTTGGGCATTTCTGCCCTTAGCGTGTGATAGCTCTTCTAGGATTACTAGCCCAGCGCCTTCACCAAAAACGCATCCAGACGCATCGCTTGCGAAAGGTCTGCAAGCTTCTTGAGGATTTTCGTTTTGAGAAGTTGTTCTTCCAAGCAAGCATTGACGGGTTAGGACAATAGGATTAACCTTTGCTTCGCCGCCGCCAGCGATTGCAACATCAGCTGCGTCGCGTGTGATTGTTGAGCAGGCTTCTGAGATACTCAAATGCGAGCTTGCTTCCCCGCATGTTATGCTGTTGCCAGGCCCTTGAATGTCATGGAGAATTCCAACGTGACAATCAAGCATATTTGGAAGATATTTTAGTAGCCACAGAGGAGTTACCAGTGGTAGTCCTTTTTCGCCCCAGATTTTGATGTCGAACTCGCCATTGTTGATACTCTCTGCGATAGCAGGGGCAAGCTCAATTAAATCGCAGCTTATAAGGCCAGCACCAATATTGATTGATACACGTTTGGGATCGACCGAGACATTCTCAGCGTCAGTAGCTTTAGTAACAATTCCACTGCTCTTAAACGCCTCATCAGCTGCTATAACAGCAAGCTCAATATCGCGGCTCATTAGTTTCACAGCTTTGCGATGAAATTTAGGTATGTAGCTGCGCAGTTTATAATCTGGAACTTCACCAGCAATAGAGCATGGCAATTCAGACGCATCAAACGCTTTTATTGTATCTATTCCGCTTTTGCCTTGGCAGATATTCTCCCACATCTCACTAGCAGTGAGACCAAGCGGGCTTACCGCTCCAAGACCCGTAATTGCAACTCGACGATTTTTCACCAAGTTTTTGCTCCCAATAGAATTCTTACTGCCATTTTTGAGAAAGTTTGATATTGTTAAGATTTTTTAGCCGCTTCGCTAGCAGCAAAATCGCGAAGAAGCCATTCAAACATTTCTGTGAATACGAAATTTTCTTCTGGAAATTGCTTTCCAGAGATGTTGTTGTCTAGATGGCTAAACATGAGGTTTATCTCGGCTATAAGTTTGTCGCCGCACATAACCTTACCCTGTGTACTCGCCGCTTCAGGTGCAATAGATATGATCTCTGCGTGGTGGTGGATTGTTTCTCCAGGTCGTACAAAGTCGTAAAAAACAGCTTTGTTTACTTTTGCCAGGATTACCTTCTCTTCAAAGTTTCTACACTCGCCAACAAGAATGCCCGCAGTCTGCGCCATTCCCTCAATCATTAAGCATTCAGGCATAATCGGAAAACCAGGGAAGTGGTCGTGAAGGTGGTCTTCTGCTAGAGAAACATTTTTAAGGGCAACAGCGTTCTTGCCACTGTTGAACTCCACAAATTTATCGATCCAGATCCAACGCATTTTATAACTCTCTTCTGCTTAGAGTGATTGATTTTAGATTACTTTTTTCAAAAAAACTAGCCACAGGAAGCCAAAATATGGCTAGGTATATAAACAGCATCAGAAACTTGGCCAGATAGCGAAGTTTCTGATGATAAATAACTGTTTGCTTTTTAAGAAAACTCAAAGTTTTATTTAGTTGAGTCTTGCCTCAATGAAGTTGACAATTGAGTTGACTGTAAATAGATCTGAAATCTTGTTTACGTCTGGGTCAGCCTCAAAACCTGAGAAGTCAGTATGTGGCATCTTAGCCTTAAACTCTGCTAGTCCAGCATCAGTGAGCTTACCATCTTTAACATACTCTGGATTGCTCAAGAGGGATTCAGCTGGGAAAAGCTCTTCTCTTGGAATTTTGATGTCAAATGATTTTTCAAGTCTAAATACGATATCGAGGAAATCGATACTCTCAGCACCAAGGTCGCCCATTAGTGTTGCATCACCTGTAACC
>WGDE01000199.1 GCA_015493385.1 Phycisphaerae bacterium | reverse complement strand
TCGCTAATGATTGGCTACTTGATTCATTGCAGTAAGGCATGGGAGCCCGTATTCGTTAAAGCCCCGTTATTAGATTTATGAGCTTACTATTGCAAATGAATCTCACCTAACTCAGTGCAGTTTTATTGTTGTCTTGAGGGAACCGCTCCAAGAGCAATTATTAGAACTCCACCAATCTTTTTACTGGAATAAAAGCCCCTGTGCCAATATAATTTCGACTTTACAGAAAAAAGGCATTTAATAGTATCAAAATAGCACTATTTGCCTGAATTAAGGACACTTATCACTAAATTGATACGGATATCTTATGAGAAACTCGGTGATTCTGGCGTTAGCTCTCGTTATTTTGTCATGTGCTGCGACTTCCAAAGCAGTTACTCCGCGACAGGCAAGAATTTTTGCTGGTCAAGATTTGCACCTTAGTGGCGACGAACTAACCTTTTCCACCACCAATTCAGGTAGGCATATTTTGCTCTACAAAGGTGATTTTTCCCTCACCGTAGGTACAAACAAATATAGTGGCGATAACGCCGTTATATGGATTACCACATTAGACGACTCACTCACTCAGGCAAGCCCAATATACCGTGTAAAAGTCTTTATAGATGGTAATGTTTCTGTTTCTAAAGGTAAGAATTCAAAAACTCTCGACCGCGGTAAAAGTATTGTTGCTGGTTCTGGTTCACTAATGACATCACTTACAATCAGTGGCGAAGTCTTCGCTACAGCGCAGAGCAGAAAAGATGTTAAAGACATTAACGACCCGCTCTACGATAAAGCAAAGGGCTATCTAAAGCCTATGGAACTTGCCAAGGCTGGTAAACCAAGGCCAGGGGCTGTTGTTCCTCCAATTGCGCCGCTACCAGAGACCAAGGAGTCGCCTGTTTCAAAAGAAGATGAAGATGAGCCGTTCTTTGCTTGGGTCATGCCGCCTTCTTTAATGAACGAACCGGCACCCTCGCCTCAAGAACCACAAGATAACGAAAATAAGAGTTACCAGTATCCCGTTAATATTTCAGGGATATGGGAACCAGCACCAGAGATTGAGAAGAGCACACTAGCAGATGGAACGAATGTTGCTACTGTGATAGGTAGGTTTTATCTTTGGCACCGTCTCGACGAAAAAGGGGATATGATTGAGTTTCAGGCAGATGAGGCTGTTGTATTCCTAGCTGACGATAAATTCAAAGTGTCAGATGATAAGAACGCCGCAGACAAATTGCTTGCTAGCGGAAAAGTTAAATCTATTTATATTCGCGGCAACATCGTCATGACCGAGGGTGATAGAACCATCAATGCGGATGAAATCTTCTATAACTTTGTAGATAGCCAAGCATTGATTGTTAACGCTCAGATGCGTAGTTTTGACCAAGACAGAGATATTCCAATCTATCTTCGTGCAAATAAGCTGCTTCGTGTTAGCGAGAGTATTTTTGAGGCTAAAGATATTGTGCTAACAAACGACGAATTTTATATGCCACAAATATCTGCGACCGCTAGTTCTATTGTAGTTACAGATACCTCTAACCTCGAAAACAGGGCAACTAAGCTTGATAATGCTAAATACCAAGCTGTCATGGAGGATATGAGGCTAAAGCTAGGTGAGACAACGATATTTAGATGGCCAAAGCTTGTTAGTAGTTCCGAAAACCCACACCTTCCTATAAAGAGTCTCAGTATTGGTAATGGAAGCTCTTTTGGAACATCTGTAGAGACTGATTGGTACCTAAACCGTTTGATGGGCTGGAAGGAAAAGCCTGGTGTAGATAGCACTCTCTCGCTAGATTATTACAGCAAAAGGGGGCTTGGTGTTGGAGTGGATACTAAATACCAGACTGACACTGGCTACGGTGAAATGATTGGCTATATGATTGATGACAATGGAGAAGATAAACTTGGTCGCAGTAGAGATAGGAATGATATCGAACCAGATAATAATCTTAGAGGCAGAGCTACAATTCGTCATAGAGAATATCTTCCGTATGACTGGCAAATGACACTTGAACTTGGATATCTCTCAGATAAGAACTTTCAGGAGAGTTTCTACCGTGATGAATTTAATACAGAAAAAGAGCCAGAAACACTTATACATCTAAAGAGACTTAAGAATAACTGGGCATTCTCGTGGTTGGCTAAGGTTAGGATTAATGATTTCCAGGATGAGTTAGAAGAATTGCCAACAGCGCAGTTCCATATGGTTGGCCAAGATTTATTCGGTGGTCTCTTTACTTACTACACGCATAATAAATTTGGTCGTTTTAGGCAAAGACATGGAGACGACTCGACTCTTACTGGATCCCAAGAATCGTTTACCTTTGGCTCTTCAAGGCATGAGATTGACATGCCACTAACCTGGGGCAATGCTAAATTTGTACCATATGTAGCAGGAACTTTCGCGTTTGATGATGGAGATGGCTTTTCTACAGGGTTAAATGGAAAAGTAGTAGATAGTGAGAGTAGCGTATGGCTTGGCGAACTTGGAATGCGGACATCTACACAGTTCTGGAAGGTGGACCCGACAATACACTCTAGGTTGTGGGATTTGAACGGCATAAAACATACGCTTAAGCCACACATGGAATTTAGTGTTTATCAAGAGAGCGATGATTCCATTGATTCAAGAAACACTATTAATATAGGACTGTCTCAAAGATGGCAAACAAAACGAGGCGACATTGATAATCTTAGGACAGTCGACTGGATGAGATTTAATGTTGACACAACCTTTGTAGCCGATAGTGCAGATATCTCAGATGTTGGGCCGGATAAATATGTTTTTAACGATCCAACTATTCCAATGTTTAAGAGAAGAGAGACGGATCAGTATGGTATTCGACGTAATTCTATAAATGCAGATTATTATTGGTCAATCTCAGATACATATGCAGTTATGAGTGATATGAATTATGATATAGAGGCTGGCACGGTAGATCAGGTTAATGTTGGGATAACAAGGTATTGCTGGCCAAATCTTAGCTGGTATATTGGAAATCGGTATCTAAAGAGGATTGTTTCGACAAGTTCTACGGGTGAGTACTACGAAGAGGGCTCGGATTCCGTAACATTTGGAATTACCTATAAGCTAAGTTCAAGATATACAGTGTTGTTCAATCAAGAATACAACTTTGACTACGGTAAAAACGTACAGAGTGAGCTTGCTATAGTTAGACATTATCACAGAATATACTATGGATTTACAATTAGTGCTGATGAGTCTCTTGACAGTAGCTCAATAGTCTTTAGTATATGGCCTGAAGGTGTTAAAGATCTTGCGATTGGATCTCGTAAATATTACGGCCTTTCTAGAGCTAACTACTATAATAATTGATGGTGACCTTAAAGGCACATAGTTATTAAGTTGTTGCGTATAATTGATTTACGTAAAAGAGTCTCAGATTAGATAGAGGCTTTAGTCTTGTGAATCATAGATATAGGTTTAATTTGTTTATTTTTTATTTTTAAAAGGAGTTTACCATGGCATTGGTAACTACCAAAAAAATGTTTGAAATGGCATACAAAAATGGTTATGCCATCGGTGCTTTTAATGTTAATAACATGGAAATCACTCAAGGTATTGTCAAGGCTGTTGCTGAGACTAAATCTCCATTGATTCTTCAGATATCAAGGGGAGCTAGATCCTACGCTAGCATGTCTTACCTAAAAGCTATCATTGATGTTGCGGTTGAGGAAAATCCTGATATTCCTATCGTTATGCACCTAGACCACGGAGATACATTTGAGACATGTAAGCAATGCGTTGACGATGGTTTTACTTCTGTTATGATTGATGGCTCTCACCATGATTTCGAAGACAACATTAAGCTTACAAAGCAAGTTGTTGAGTATGCTCACGACCATGGCGTTGTTGTTGAGGCAGAACTTGGTCAACTTGGCGGTATCGAAGAAGATGTTGTAGGGCTAAGTCATGATGAAGTTATGGACCACCTTACAGATCCAGACCAAGCAGTGGAATTTATCGAGAGAACAGGTGTAGACTCACTTGCAATCGCTTGTGGAACCAGTCATGGAGCGTACAAGTTTAAAGTTGCCCCAACATTGGCTTTTGATGTAATCGAAAATATTGCTGCAAAAGTTCCAAATTATCCACTCGTTATGCATGGTTCTAGCTCTGTCCCTAAGGAGTTTAAGGATTTAATCAATAAGTACGGTGGGGATATGCCGGATGCTATGGGTGTTCCGGAGGAGGCTCTAACAAAGGCTTCTAAGCTAGCTGTTTGTAAGATTAATATTGATACAGACCTTCGTATGGCATTAACTGCGAAGATTCGTCAGGTTTATGCGGAAACTCCAGCTGAGTTTGACCCTCGTAAATATCTCGGCCCAGGCCGTGAAGCTATTTACGAAATGGTTAAACATAAACTTGATGTACTTGGATGTGCAGGTAAGGCCGCTGAGTGTCTATAAGTATCAGCTCTTAGTATATGTAAGTTGATGTTCTTATTGACCCCCGGCAGAGAGACTGTCGGGGGTCTTTTGAATTTACACCAACTGGTTACATACTGATATTTATATAGAATAATACCGGCAAAACGGTTTCGACATTTGTAGATTTCACAGAGATTGGACAATCAATGAGATTTAATAAAAACAAAACAGTTATCATAACATTATCAGTATCTTTGTTTCTAAGCGTTTTTGCTACGCGTAGTACATTTGCGCAGGGGCAATCCTTGCAGGCTAGTACAAGTAAAAATGTGAGTGTTGTAACCTTAGCAGTAGATCAAATTTGTAAGGGTGAATATAAAACAGCGGCGGAGATTGTCTCGACATCTAAGAGTGAGAAAGCCAATGAATTGCGCACTATTCTTGAGGACATAGATACTCTTAATAAAGAAAGAGTTGCCGCGAAAATTCAGCAATATGAAGAAAAAGTCAAAGAACTTCAGAAAATTAAGGACAAGGGAGAGCCTAAAGACCCTAATGATATCTCAGATGCTTTTGCTGCTATCGTTGCCGTAAATGAATACGCAACTAAAGAGCAGAAAAAAGCGTTACTTGATGATGACTTTGTGAAGAAGACTGTCAGCAACTCTCTTGAGCTTTCACTTGAATACCAACAAAAAGGTGACTGGGTTAAAGCTTACACTTCAAGCTATATTTGGCTTAGAACTTTATACAAAGATAATAAAGAATACAAAGAGCAGGCGGACGCTCTAACACAGAAAGCAATCATTCAGTCGTCACTAAAGGATACCCTTTGTGAAACTGCTTCGGATAGATTTGAAGGAATATTGCCAAGCATGTTTATTCGTACTATTCAAGCATTAGACTTTGGCTATGTCAGCACTATAGACTATACTGAAATGGCAACAAAAGCGATTGACAGATGTGAGAGCCTTGCTGAAGTCTTGCTCTATCCTGACGAGAAGATTGCATACAAAGTTTCTAAGAAACAAGTTGTTGAATGGAATGCAGCGATGCGAGAGATTAAAAAGGAGATTGGCTCTAAGGTTGGAGGAATTGATCGTAGAGAGTTCATTAAGATTTTCAATCAGGTATTGTTAATCCTCCCAAGAACTTTGGCAATTCCGCAAGAAATTCTTATCTCCGAATTTGCGCAGGCATCTTTGGAAACTCTTGACCCATATACAAATTTGGTATGGCCGTGGCGTGTCAAAGACTTTGAGAAGAATATGACTCAGAAGTTTTCCGGTATTGGAATCGAGATTTCAAATTCTTCAGGTGAATTGACTGTTAATAGCCTTATGCCTGATACCCCTGCATACAATTCAGGGCTTGACGCTGAGGATGTTATAGTTGAGGTTAATGGTGAGCCTACTAAAGATATGAGTATCAATTGCGCGGTCAGTAAAATAACAGGTCCCTCTGGTACTGATGTTACACTAACTATCAGATCAAAGGGGCAAGATAAAACTAAAAAGATAACCATCACAAGGGCAACAATCGATGTTCCAACAGTGAGAGGTTGGCAGCGTAAATCTGATGGCAAATGGAATTATATGCTTGATCCTAAATCAGGCATTGGTTACTTACGTATCACAAGTTTTACAGATAACAGTGCTAAGCTTATGAAGCAAGCGGTAGCATCTCTTGAGAAAGAAGGGCTCAAGGGATTAGTTCTTGATTTAAGGAATAATCCAGGAGGCTATTTACAGACAGCAGCGGATATTGTTGATATGTTTGTTGATAAAGGCCCGATTGTCTCTACGCGTCCAAGATGGGGCTTTAGTGAAGTACACAATGCCCATAAGAGAGCTACTCTAAAGATGCCTCTTGTTGTTCTTATTAATGGTTCGAGCGCATCGGCATCAGAGATTGTCTCTGGGGCCCTCAAAGACCCTCTCTATAAAAGAGCTACCCTAGTAGGCTCTAGAAGTTATGGTAAGGGTACAGTGCAACAAATAGTGTCTGTCCCTGGCAATGGTGCGAAGCTTAAATATACTATGGCTTTTTACCATCTTCCAAGCGGCCAGAAGGTTAAGAATAGATATCAATTCAAAAAGATTGGCCGCACTGATTGGGGAATTGCCCCTGATGTTGAAGTTAAGCTAACAGCCAATGAATTAAAAACATATTATGATACACAAAAAGATAATGATGTCTTGGTAAAGGCTAGTCACGACCATGCCAATGGTAAAGTCACAAGACATAATTTAGATGAAGTCTTAAAGGCTGATCCGCAGTTAGCAATGGCAGTCTTAGTGCTTAAAGCAAAAGAGCTCAGAGCTAATTAGTAGATTGCCCTTTATTATTAAATAAACCATTTAAAGTTGTACGAGGACTAAATGCAAAGTCAAGGTAGTGATAAACTTCAACATCAGAGGATTGAAAAAATAGAAAAAATTAAGGCTCTTGGAGTTGATCCATACGGCCATAGAATTGATGGTGTCGAGTCTAGCGAAAGTATTCGTGCTAGATACATTGAAGAGGGAGAAGATCAAAGCGCCTATGCAGCAGGGCGTATTGTTCTTTTGCGTGATATTGGAAAGCTTATCTTTATAACATTGCGAGATTCCACTGGAACTATCCAGATTGGTCTTAATAAAAAGCGTATGCCTGACCAATGGGACTTGGCTAAGCTTTTAGATCTTGGTGATATTATTGCGGCAGATGGAGAGCTTGCTCGTACAAGAACTGGAGAACTTACAATATGGGCTGCGCGAGTTGATTTTCTAGCTAAATCTATAAATCAACCACCAGAGAAATTTCACGGTCTCTCTGATGTAGATATGAGATACAGACAAAGATACGTTGATCTATGGGCAAACCCTGAAGTTATGCAACGTTTCCAAACGCGTAGTGCGATGGTTGCTACTATTAGAGATTTCTTGCGTGGTAAAGGTTTTAGTGAAGTTGAAACTCCTATGATGCAATCTATTGCCGGAGGTGCGGCGGCGCAGCCATTTATAACTCATCACAATGCATTAGATATAGATTTGTTTATGCGTATTGCTCCAGAGCTTTTCTTGAAAAGACTCCTTGTTGGTGGCATGGAAAAGGTGTTTGAGATTAATCGCTCTTATCGAAATGAAGGTTTGAGTACAAGACATAATCCTGAGTTTACAATGATGGAACTCTATCAAGCATATGCAGACTACAATACAATGATGGATATCACTGAAGAGATTGTCTCGACTTTGATTGAAAAACATTGTGATGGCGTTGAGCTTGATTATGGAGATATGAAGGTCAACTTCAAAGGCCCTTGGAGACGTGCTACCTACGCAGAGCTTCTAAAAGAACATAGTGGTTGCGATATTAGTGATTTAGATGCGATTAGAAAGAAGGCTCGCGAACTTAGTATCGATGAAGCTGGTATGGATGATTATGTAGTCATCAACGAAGTGTTCGAGGAAACGGTTGAACAGCATCTAATTGATCCGACTTTTGTAATTGATTATCCTGCGCCGCTTTGTCCACTGACAAAACGCAAGAGCGATAATCCTGAAATAGCGGAGCGTTTTGAATTGTTTGTAGCTAAGATGGAACTTGCCAATGCATACACAGAACTAAACGACCCGAAAGTTCAAGAAGAGAACTTCATGACACAGCTTCAAGGTCAAGAAGAATCAATGGCTACAATGGATGAAGATTTTATCACTGCTTTGATGTATGGAATGCCGCCAGCAGGCGGTCTTGGAATTGGTATTGACAGGCTTATCATGCTACTTACCAATTCAACGAGTATTAGAGATGTGATTCTCTTCCCTTTGCTAAAGCCTCTTGCTTAATATTGAACTCCCATTGCTAAATTAGAGATTGGTAATGGGAGTTTGTTTTTGTTAATACAGGGTAGTTTTAATAATTGCTTTTGAGCTGCAAATAGAATTCTTTTGTTATCCGGCAAGTAAGATAAAACGGGCTTATTCGTAGATAAGGCGTCTTTTGTCTAACACGACTCGGCAACAAAGAGTTTCGCTTGAGTGCCAAATGAATTGTTATAGGTTCCCTACAATATAGGAAAGATTTGCTGTGCTAAAGTTGTTGCTTTGTATGAAGT
>WGDE01000198.1 GCA_015493385.1 Phycisphaerae bacterium | reverse complement strand
TCCCACAATAGCTAACAAAGGAAACAAAAAAAGTATATTAAGTAATTTATTCATAAAAACTCCAAAGAATCGCTTAGGGTGGATCGGTTTTAATTGGCTATGAATTAACTTGCTCAGGCAAAAAATAGTCTCTTTTTGAAGTAGACATCGGCTATTATGGGGTATAAAATACCGACATGAAAACTTACCCACTTAAATTTAAACCTATATTTAAAGAACGAATCTGGGGCGGAGAAGCTCTAAAGTCCGTATTCAACAAAGATATCCCAGCAGATACCAAAATCGGTGAGAGCTGGGAGTTGGCAGATCTGCCAGAAGATAAGTCTACAATCGTAAACGGTGAATTCTCTGGTAAAACGCTTGCCCAGATTTTAGAGGATTACCCTCTAGAGCTTACGGGGAGAAGCGACTACAAAGGGCCTTTCCCACTACTAATAAAGATTCTCGACGCGCAGGACGATTTAAGCGTTCAGGTCCATCCCGATGCTCAGACATGCCAGAGAACACAAAAGGGAGATCCAAAAACCGAATGCTGGTACATTATAGCAGCAAAGCCTGGTGCGGTGATATACAAGGGATTAAAGCAAGGGGTTACCCGCAAGGAATTTGAAACTGCCATCAATAATGGAAGCTGCGCGGACTATATCGAAAAGGTTGAAGTAAAAGTTGGGCAGTGCCACTTCCTTCCATCTGGTACAATTCATGCAATTGGTGCAGGATTGCTCATTGCCGAGATACAACAGCCCTCAGATACAACATACAGAGTTTTTGACTGGAATAGAGTCGACTCTAAAACGAAGAAACCAAGAGAGTTGCATGTTAAGGATGCTCTAGAGAGCATACATTTTGACTCTAGCCAAGATAATCTTAGCGTAAACAACGAAGGCAGACTCGTGGACTCTCAAGAGTTTAAGGTCGACAAATATGAGCTCAAAGCAAATGAAAGTTTAGACATAAAACAAGATAAAATGGAAGTTTTAGTTATTATAACCGGTGAAGGCGAAATCGAATATAACGATTCAAAAATCGATTTCGTTAAAGGTGATACAATCTTTATACCTTACAACTTTAGCGGAAATATAAGAGCTATAAACGACATTGAATTTTTGAGCGTAACAATTTAACCTACTAATCTCAGGGTGTTTATTCAACAACCCAACTGGAGCTATTATGCAAGTACCGTTGCTTGATTTAAAGAAACAATTTGAACAGATACGCGATGAAGTTATGCCGGCAATAAATAAGGTTTGCCAAGACCAAGCACTTTGCCTTGGCCCTGCCGTTGATAAATTTGAGAAGGAAGTTGCTTCATACTGCGAATCTAAATATGCAATAGGCGTCTCAAGTGGAACCGATGCCCTTCTTGTCGCACTGATGGCGTTAGACATAAAACCTGGCGATGAGATTATAGTTCCTGCATTCACATTTGTCGCAACAACTGGCGCGGTTGCCAGAGTCGGCGCAGTTCCAGTATTTGTTGATATAGACGAAAAGACTTTCAATATCGACCCTGCTAAAATAGAAGAAAAAATTACTGCAAAAACACGCGCAATCATACCAGTGCACCTATTTGGCCAACTCGCTGATATGAAGCCGATTATGGATATCGCCAAGAAACACAACCTCTCAGTAATCGAAGATGCCGCACAAAGTATAGGCGCGTCTCAAGATGGAATCAAATGTGGAAATTTCGGAGACTTCGGTTGCTTCTCCTTTTACCCAACAAAAAATCTTGGCGCATTTGGAGATGGTGGTCTTGTAACTACAAACGATGCTAGCCTAGAGAATCTAACTAAAATGGTAAGAAACCATGGCCAAAACGCAACCTATGAATATCAAATCATCGGCGGAAATTTCAGGCTCGATGGAATTCAAGGTGCGGTTCTTAGCGTAAAGTTAAACTACCTTGATCAATGGAGTAATAAACGCCGTGAGAATGCAGATTTCTACAACGAAGCGTTTGCCGATTTAGATTTAGAAACGCCGTATATCGCCAAGAACAACCATTCGATATACAATCAATACACTATTAAATGTGAAAAAAGGGATCAACTTCAAGCTCATCTTAGGAAAAATGAAGTTGGCTGCGGAGTGTACTACCCATTCCCACTACACCTGCAAAAGTGCTTTGCGCATCTAAACTATAAAGAGGGAGACTTGCCTCTAACAGACAAGGTATGCAAAGAGGTCTTGTCCCTTCCGATTGCGCCAGAGTTAACAGTCGACCAACGAGATTTTGTGGTCGAAACCGTAAGGACCTTTTTCAAATAAGACTTAATGATTCCCTGAATATACTGCTAGATAAAAAAAGCACAGACTGTTTTTAATGGTCTGTACTTTTTACAACATTACAACGAATTGTTCTCGGCGATTTCTTTACGCTTCTTTTCGCATAGCTCTTTATCTTTGTATATATACATCTTACATTTTGGAATATCAGGGGCTATCAAGTCGTACACACAGTAGTAGCCAGCCTTTGCAAGAAGAGGTGCTTCCCAAGCTTCACAGTGGTCGCAGTATCTTGCACTCGGCGTAGCATCATTATCAAGAACTTTAGATAGGCTAGGACATTTATGCATCTCTAACTTCAAACAGTCATCGGTTAAGGTGAGGGTCATATCGCAGTTTTCTTCAATACGAATATGCTCCCAATAGTCGTACATTCCCTTGAGGCCTTTTGTCTTAAATAGCTCAAGACAATGCTTTTCTTGGTGACGGCTAATTTCTAGCCAATAGTCTCTAAGGTCTTTTTCACTCTTAGCTTCTAAAAATTTAAATACCTCGTTATAAAATCTTACAAAGTGGTCACTTGGTATCATCATCGCCATTTTCTCCTTTAAAACTAAAGGTAGCTCCAATAATTTCTTTTGAACTACATGTATTAGATCTACTCTTACGAGTTGAATCCGTCAAACAAAAAAAGTACAGACCGTTTTTAAGGGTCTGTACTTTTTAGATTTTGTTACAATCAATGCTACAACTAACTTCTATCCGCTATTTCTTTACGCTTCTTCTGGGCTAGCTCTTTATCTTTATATATATACATCTTGCATTTTGGAATCTCGCGATCTATCAAGTCGTACACACAGTAGTAGCCAGCCTTTGCAATGAGAGGTGCTATCCAGCCTTCGCAGTGGTCGCAGTATCTCTTGCATGGCGTAGCATCATTATCAAGAACCTTAGAGAGACTAGGGCATTTGTGCATATCTAACTTCAAATAATCATCATTTAGAGTTAGAGTCATATCGCAGTTTTCTTCAATGCGAATATGCTCCCAATAGTCATACATTCCTTTGAGGCCTTTTGTCTTAAATAGCTCTAAGCAATGCCCCTCTTGGTGACGGCTAATCTCTAGCCAATAGTCTCTAAGATCCTTTTCGCCTTTAGCTTCTAAGAATTTAAATACTTCGTTGTAAAACTTCGTAAAGTGGTCACTTGGTATCATCATATCTTATTTTCTCCTGCTAAAAGTCTGTCTATATCTGCCGTCTTCAAAGATTTCAGTAGAACATTGCCACGGCGTTGATTCGCATAGAGCATTACTAATTTCAACATACTGAAGACTAAAATAAGGAGAAACCTCTAACCCAAGACTTTTAATATGCGCAACCGCTGGGCATTTCCTAACATCTAGAACAAAACCATCTTCGTTCTCGGTTAATGTATAATCAGCCTTCTCTCTTGTAAGATAGTAATTCAAGTGTTCAATAAGCTCACTAGGGTCATCATTTTTAAGACCCTCGTGGATTGACTTATAAACATCCTTACCAACCTTGTGGAAGATATCAACAAGAGCTTCTTTACCGTACTTATTTGCGATGTAATCAATCGTTGTGTTTGTTGCCCCATGGAAATCCATGTGCAACTCGCCAGTAGATTTATATCTCATTATTTTACCTCTTATGGAAGTAGAAATTCTTTTTCACGTTCGATTGCAGCCTTTAGAGCCTCATGGCACTCTGGGGTGAGTTTGTAATTAATGATTGTCTTTCTAGTTGAGAAAACACCAAGCTCAACAAGAACCTGCTTCTGGGCCGCTAACCAGCAAGGGAACCCGTCACCGCCAAAGATTTCTATCATCATTGCAACCATTCTATCTTGCCATTTTTGAGCAGTTTCGAAATCGCCTTCACTAGCGGCATCTAGAATCTTGTTACTCATAAATCCATTGAAGCAAGCACCACCAAATAGACTTCCATCATAGCCTTCCTTAAGATATGGAACACTATCAAACTCATCTCCATTTAGGAGTAGTGGCGGATTTTCTAGAGTTTTAGCATGTGCTGCGATTGTGCGCATAGCGTCTTTATCACCGGAACTATCCTTCAGCATTATGAGGTTTTTATGTGACATTAACGGCAAAT
>WGDE01000197.1 GCA_015493385.1 Phycisphaerae bacterium | reverse complement strand
TGCGGATTCAATATGCGTAAACTTCTAAGGAAGTTTACTTTTGCGCTTATTAAACTTCTTTGCGATATCGAAAATATGCTAAAAATGAGACTGATGACCTTTCTGAAAGCAATGCCAGTTTAGAAAAACTCAGAAAGAGTGTTTTTTTCAGGGACGACTAAGTAGTCTAGTTTGGATAGATTGAAAAAGTTACCTATAAAAAAGGGACCCATATTAGGTCCCTTTTATTTTGTAAAAAATCACTGGCTTATTTGCTATGCGGTTTGTTTTCTTGCAAATCTTTCCTTTGCCTGTCCAACCAGATAGAAGCTACCTGTGATACATATAAGGTCTTCTCTAGATACTGCACTGTCAGCAATAGCTAAGGCTTGCCCGAGTGATAGAGCTGTTTGGCTCATCTTGCCAGTTAGTTCAGTATATCTCTGAGAAAGCTCATCCGGTGAGACTGCTTTTGGAGAATTACTTCTAGTGAATATTATTTTATCTGCTCCATATTGTAATTCTAGCAACATTCCATCAATATCTTTATCGAGGTTGCAGCCAAAGATTACAATCATGGAATCGTATGGTACGTGTTGACCTATTGCGCGTATCAGAGCTTTGATACTTGCAGCGTTATGTGCCGCATCAACAAGAACATTTGGGTCATCATATATGATTTCCATCCTTCCTGTCATAGATACTTTGTCCAAGCCGTCTATAGACTTTTGATCATCAATTTCATAGCCCATATTTTTGAGCTGATCTAGCATTCCAAGTGCAAGCCCGCAGTTAGTCGCTTGATGTTCACCAGGAAGCGGTACCTTTAGATGCTCAAATTTACTTGTTGGCGTTGTTAGACAGATCCTAGTGTGCGGTCCATATTCTCTGGACGACTCAAATCTACAAGAAAAGTCAATGTCTTCTCCGGTTACGCATAGAGAAGCGTTGGACAGCTGCGCCTCACGCTTAATTACCTTCATTGCCTCAGGTTGCTGCGGAACAGTCACAATCGGTGTACCTTCTTTAATTATACCAGCCTTCTCACCAGCAATCATTGCAAGGGAATCACCAAGTTGAGATTGGTGGTCAAAGCTAATACTAGTGATACCGACTAGATCTGGAGATATGACATTTGTACTGTCAAGTCTTCCGCCCATACCGGTCTCGATAATAGCGATATCGACCTCTTTATCGACAAAATGTAAGAAGCTCATAGCCGTCATCAATTCAAAGAAGGTAGGGGCATCTTTTTTGCTCATCTTCTCTACGGTAGCGTGAATCCTGTTGATTAGATTTCTCATTTCGTCTTTTGTGATGAGCTCTGAATTCACACAGATTCTCTCATGCAGACTCGTTACATGAGGAGATGTGTAGAGACCAACTTTATATCCATTGGCTTCGAGCATTCTTCCTAGCATCGTTGCAGTTGAGCCTTTGCCTTTGGTTCCGGCAATATGCACAGATCTGAGCTTTTCGTGTGGGTTGCCTAAGTTCTTTAGTAGGGTTTCCATGCGGTCAAGGTCAAATGTCGTGACATTATACCTGAGCCTTCTCTGCGATTCGTAGTCTGTTTTGCTAAACAGATACTTCATTGCGTCATTGTAAGTTCTAAAAGCAGGCTTCTGTTTCACTTTTGTAACGTTCGATGTTTTTTTAGTTGTCTTTTTTGTGATGGTTTTTTTATTAGTCATAGTGCTGGCAGTCTAGCAAATTAAAAACCCAAAGTCAATCTACTCGGCTTATCGGTCGCTATTTATATGTCATACTTGTTGAGTAGTTTTATGTAAGTTGTTTAATGGCAATGAGATAAGCTGTGAGTATTTTATTTGTGATTTGACAAATGACGTGAAATTATTTACAAAAAGACTACTCTCAAAAAGGGCCTTGAGTTAAGCCTACATACCGTATATCTGTGGGTTATTACTTTATTCTTGACTAATGCTACCAATTGAATAGTATGTCGTAAAATACTAGATGTGTGAGGTGGTTTTGAAAAATTCAAGAGATATTCAGACGTGGCTAAAATTAATTAGAACTAATGGTGTTGGGCCAAGAACGTTTTCAAGGCTTGTGGAAAAATTTGGTTCTCCTGAGCGAGTTCTAGGCGCAAAAGCAACTGAACTTTCAGAAATAAATGGAATAGGCATAAAGAATAGCGAGAAAATCCTATCCAATGCATTGAATCTAAATGTGTTAGATGAGCTTGAGTTGGCGAATAGTCATGGTGCTTATTATATAACCATTGAAGATCAGAGATATCCAAAGGCGCTAAAAGCTATTGACGACCCGCCTCCAGTGATTTGCGTGAAGGGGACTCTCTCAAATAACGACTCTCTAAGCGTCTCTATAGTTGGTTCTAGAAGGGCAAGCTATTATGGCTCTGAGCAGGCATCCCGTTTTGCTTATCTACTTAGTAATTCAGGCTTTACAATAATCAGTGGCATGGCAAGAGGTATCGATACTGCCGCTCATCGTGGTGCGATTAATGCTGGCGGTAGAACTATTGGGGTTCAAGGTTGTGGTTTGGGTAAAATATTTCCACCTGAAAACAGAGAGCTCTTTGAGAGAATTACTCAGTCTGGGGCATGTATAAGTGAGCTTCCATTTAGTACAGGCCCAAAACGAGAGAACTTTCCAGCACGCAACAGAATTATCGCCGCAATGGGTATGGCAAGTTTAATTATTGAAGCTTCGCTTCGATCAGGTGCCATGATTACTGCGCGATTATCTCTCGAGTATAATCGTGAGGTAATGGTTGTACCGGGCAGAATTGATTCATCATTAAATCAAGGATCGCACAGGCTGATAAAGCAGGGGGCAAAGCTAGTTGACTGTATTGAAGATTGCATGGAATCGCTTGGCTATATCGGTGAGGGTCTTTTGGATTATGCAAGCACTGAATCCAAAAGAGCACTAAGAGAAATTCAAAGGCCTAAATACGACGTTTCAAAGCTCAATCTTAGCGATGATGAGCGTAGTATACTTGAATATCTCAAAAGCCAGGCTATTCATTTAGATGCAATAATTGCAGAATTGGATATACCTGTTGGAACTATTAACGCATCTTTAATGTCACTGCGGCTTAAAGGCCTACTAAGACAATTGCCTGGAAATGTTTTTATTAGAACATAAATTATCTGATCTTGGCATTGCTATTAGCAATTGCGAGAGAATAGATAAAAAGATAGCTCCAGCTTGGGAGGGCTGGAGCCAGTTTAGGGAGATGGTTTTGAGTAAGATGGGTTGAGGTCATCTTGTGGCCTCATGTACATTATTGTATATAATTTAGACAATGCCAAATTTTGGAGCCGTTTTTTTTGTTTAACATTAGAATATTGTTTATATATGGGCTAAATAAATGTCTCATTGAGCAAATACCGGTCTAACAGCAAGAAAATAGATATATTAAATGCCATTGGTTATGCGGTTAATATTACGAATTTTAAGTCTCAAATCTTGCTAATAACGCTTTAATAGCGTGTCGGTACAAAATATTTCTACATTGTTTGTAAATACGACATTCTGATGTGGATAACTTGTTAGTAACTTTGCCAATGTTATTTGCAGAATATGTATGATGTGTAAATTGCCTAAATTGACACAGTTGAAATTTAGCCAATTAAACACGATATTTTTTATGTGTTATACAATTTTGTAGTCGTAAGTTGTTTGCCCATAGCATATTACGTTAAGGGCTACCTCAAAAGTATTACGGTGTACTCGTCAACCATTCACTTTAGTAGCAATTCAATGAGTCATGATTGCCCCAGAAAACGAAATACTTACTGTCTTATTTCTAAGGTGGATAAGTATTTTATTAAAATGCAATTTAGACTAAGACAGTAGGCTTTATTTGAGTAGTATTACTTATCATAATGTTTTAATTAATTGCAGTTGAGCTAAGGCTCTATTATCGCGTGTTTTACAGCAATAATTGTTGAGTCTAGAATAGTATTTTAATAACCGAGTATTGCTACGAGATATACCTCTTTCTTCGTCATCTTGGCAATATTTGACATGATTTTAAATGATTAGTCTCTTTATAGATTGCATTATGTCTGTTTTTTATACAAGATACTACTGTTATTTTTGCATCTTGCATAAAAGAGAAAGTATTTATATCGCAGGTATAATATGAAGATTTTAGCCATAGAACCATACTATGGTGGTAGTCACAGGTCGTTCATTGATGGTTGGATTGCCAGAAGCTCTCACGAGTGGACATTGCTTACAATGCCGCCGAGAATGTGGAAGTGGAGAATGCGCGGAGCGGCATTTTACTTTGCATCTCAGGTAAATGAATTATTCAAGCAGGGGCATTCATGGGATGTGGTGTTCTGTTGTGATATGTTAAATGTTGCAGAGTTTCTCGGCCTTGTCGATGCATCACTTAAAGAAATCCCTCTAGTTGTTTATTTTCACGAGAATCAAATTACATATCCAAACCAAATTGAATCAGAACGTGATTTGCAATTTGGCATAACAAATATTTCATCATGTATTGCTAGCGATGCTGTATGGTTTAATTCTGGGTATCACCGCAATGAATTCATTGCCGCTGCTAGAAAGGTACTACGAAAAATGCCGGACTATCGTTGCCTTGAAGAAATTGATTTGATTGACAAGAAATCTAGTGTTGAATATCTAGGTTGCAGCGCAACTAAAAGAGAAGTAACCTTTTCCACTCAAGGCGAACCATTGAGAATTGTCTGGGCAGCTAGGTGGGAACATGACAAAAATCCTCAGGATTTCTTTGAAGCACTTAAACTTCTAAAAAACAGAGGCACTCCTTTTGAGCTTTCTGTTATTGGCGAATCTTTTAGATCTTGCCCAGATTGTTTTGATTGGGCAAGAGAGTACTTTTCTGATTGCATATTTAAATGGGGCTATCAAGAAAGTCTAAATGATTATTGCGAAGCCCTTGCTTGGGCAGATGTATTTGTATCAACTGCAACGCATGAGTTTTTTGGACTAAGTGCTGTTGAGGCAAGCCTACTTGGCACTTACCCGCTCCTACCTAATCGATTGGCTTATCCTGAAATTTTTGGGTACAAGAAAAATGCTAACAACGAAAAGTTCTTCTACGATGGCAGTGTTAATGACTTAGTAAAGAAACTCATAGCTATTGCTAATACTAAAGAAGAAACTATCGGCAATCTTCATGAGCTTCAAAATTCTCTTGAGAAATTTATTTGGCAAAACGCTACAGTTAGGCTCGACGGGGCAATCGGAAAAGTTAGCATTGATTGTTAGAGCTTGCTTTTAGTCGTGAAATTCTTTTTTGATTGTTGCGATGTATGTCAATTCTCGCAGTTTGTCTTTGTAGTCCAATCCATAGCCAACAAGAAAATCATCGCCTTCAATTGAGTATCCTTTAAAGTCTAGGACGATATTTCTTTCCTTTTTAGATTCTCTCTTTATAAGGGCGCAAGTTTTAATTGATGCTGGTTTATATTCTGAAATAACATCAACCACTTTAGCCATAGTTACACCAGTATCAAAGATGTCATCTACAAGTAAAATATGATTGTTGGCGATGAAATCTTCTGCTTGCATCAAGTCTACCATTACATTGTTAGACGATTTTGTTTTTCCGTTGTAGCTACTTGCTCTGATTGGCAGATAGTGTAAGACTTGCTTTTTTTTAGAAATACTATTGTAAAGATCTTGGGCAAAGTTTCTTGCTCCTTTGAGTATGTATATAATGACAAGTGTTGAACTATCATTGTAGCTATATTGTATTGCTCTGGCAGTTTCCAAGACTAACTTGTCTATATCTCTCTTATCTAAAAGAATTCTCTCTATTACATACAGCATAGTCTCACCGTCAAAGCTATAAAAATATTTCAGGTAGTTTAATAATTGTCACAAAAATCAAAGTTAATTAAAGATTTGTATTCTAGTAAGTCGAGAAGGTATCATAGAAAGTAATTGTTGATCTTTTCATCACCCTCCTCCGAGGTCGGGTTTCTGTTTTCAGGAGCCCGGCTTTTATTTTGCGCAATATAAAAGCCTATAGGGAGAAGCTAGACAATTAAGAGTAGTTTTTGGAAAGAGTATGAAGCTTTTTTGCTACTCGCCTATAATCTTTACTAAAACTCGTTTGCGTCTTTTACCGTCGAACTCTCCATAGAATATTTGCTCCCATGGGCCAAAGTCTAATTTTCCATTTGTAATTGCAACAACAACTTCTCTGCCCATTATGGTTCGCTTTAAGTGTGCATCGCCATTATCTTCATAGCCGTTGTGATCGTATTGACTGTATGGTTTTTCTGGTGCAAGTTTTTCTAACCATCTCTCGAAGTCTCTGTGCAAGCCTGATTCGTCATCGTTTATAAAAACACTTGCTGTAATGTGCATTGCATTTACCAAACAGAGGCCCTCTTTGATACCGCTCTCTATAAGGCAGTCATCGACTTCTGGGGTAATATTGATTAGCTCACGTCTCTTTTTTATATCGAACCATAATTCCTTTTTGTAGCTTTTCATTTTATCTCCTATCAATTGAGTTGTAATGGAACCCTTAACTTGAATATACCTTTTCGATAGTGTCCACCATTATCCCTGGTGAAAACATTTTCTTTACGGACTCTCTTGCGTTCTTGCCAAGAGTTTCTCTTAGGTGAGGGTCTTTGATTAGCTCTTCGCAAGCCTCAACTAGAGACTCGACATCTTCTGGTTTTAATAGAAATCCAGTTTTGTCATTAACAACTTCTTTTGCACCGTCAATGTCAAAGCTAACTACGGCTTTGCCAGCTAACATTGCCTGTGGTAAAACTCTCGCAAGCCCTTCGCGCAGAGAACAGTGAACTAAGATATCGCTACTATGCAGAGCGAGTGGAATTTCTTCTGGTTGCAAAAGAGAGGTGAATTTGAATCTGTCAGATAGCCCCACATCAGATATTTGGTTGAGCAGCTGCGCACGCAGTTGACCTTCGCCAACAAAGAGCCAAATCAGGTTTGGATATTTGTCGGCTAATTTCTCTGCCGATTCAATGATGTAGTTATGTCCCTTTAGATGTGCAAGCCTCGCAACGGTAACTATAACTGTTGCATCTCGCCTGATATCGTACTTGTCTCTAAAAGAATTTATTTCTTCTTGGGTTGGCGCCTCTAAGAATAGCTCTTCATCTATAGCGGAGTAGGCAGTTGTGTACATATCTTTTGTGCCAATATTTTTTGCCAGAGCTTTCTGGCCCATAACATCAGCGACAGTTATAATCGCATCTGTTTTTTTTGCAGTGTACTTTTCAATTTCAACATAGAGTCTGTTAACAAGGAAGTGTTGGTATTCATGAAATGCTAGACCGTGAATTGTGTGAACAATCTTAGGTTTGTTGTTTGTATCTTTTATTGCGTAACCAGCGAGCCTTCCAAGAATCCCAGCTTTTGCTGAATGGGTGTGAATAATATCTGGTGATAGTTCTTTTAAAATATTCTTGAGCTGATGATACACTGCTATATCTAAAAAAGGATTAATCTCTCTTACCATTTTTTCGACTACTATGGTTTTAAATTTCTCATTCTTTGTCGTCTCAAACAGCCCACCCTCTGGCCCGATTGCAGGGCCAGTGATTAGAGTTACGTCTTCGCCTCGGCTCGCCTGTTCTCTGGCAGTTATGAGAGTATTTTCTTGTGCACCGCCAAGGATGAGTCTGGTTATTATATGTACAATTTTCATATTTCGATTCCGTTTAGGAAGATTAAGGTTTGGCCTTTAATCACCAAAATTAATATGCATCAGGTAAAGACCATCTGGTGGTGCAAGCATCCCCGCATTTCTTCTATCCCTTGATTTTAATATAGCGTCAATACAATCAGGCTGCCAGCGGCATCTTCCAACCTCGATAAGAGTGCCAACCATATTGCGCACCATATTGTACATAAACTTATTTCCTCGCACGTCGATTATAATCCAGTCACCATCTCGATTTACATCGCACGCGATAATGGTTCTTATACTGTTGGTGCGTGTGTCTTTTGCTGATGCAAATGCTCTGAAATCTTTAGTTCCAACAAATCTATCAGCAGCCTGTTGCATCTTTTTCTCATCCAGAGAATATGGGTAGTGCCAATATTTACCAACCTCAAAAACATCCTTGTCTTTACCCGTGTAGATTTTGTACTGGTAATGCTTGTCAATAGGACCGCCGATAGGGTCAAAACCTCTAGGCGCATCCTCTACAGAGACAAAGGCAATGTCGTCAGGAAGAATTTGGTTTATTGCGCGTTTAATATTGTCTGTCGGGATTGGTGAGTCTAGATTTATATTTGCAACTTGACCTCTAGCATGCACGCCGGCATCAGTCCTGCTAGTGCCACATATACGAACCTTTGTCTTCACAAGTTTTGAGAAGGCCTCTAGGATTGTTCCTTCAACGGTTGCGGCATCCTTTTGGATTGCCCAGCCGTGGTAGTTTGTACCGCAGTAGCTAATTATTACTTTTATATTTCTTCGAGCCATTTTTTGTCTTGCTAATAGTTACAAAAAAAGCCCCACTCTAAATGTAGAGCGGGGCTTGTAATAGATAATCCTTAAACCATCTTTTCAGCGATTTGAAGAGCGTTCAATGCGGCACCCTTTCGTATCTGATCGCCGCATAGCCAAATGTTGATTCCTCTGTTGTCTGGAATAGATTCATCTTGGCGGATACGTCCAACGTAAACATCATTGTTGCCGTCAGCATCGAGTGGCATTGGGAATCTGTTATTCTCTGCATCATCAAGAACAGTTACGCCAGGTGCTGTGCTCAAGAGGCTGCGTACTTGGTCTGGTGTGATTGGATCTGTGAACTCAAGGTTGATGCTCTCGCTGTGGGCACGCATAACTGGAACGCGTACGCATGTACAGGTTATTGCCATCTCTGGAGAGTTGAATATTTTACGAGTCTCTTTGACCATTTTCATCTCTTCTTCATTGTAGCCGTTTGGCATCATTGGGGAGTTGTGGCAGAAAAGATTGAAGGCAATCTGGTATGGGAATGCTTCGCACTTAGCTTCTTTGTCATCTAGGATATCTCGGCTTTGGTTGGCTAGCTCATTCATTGCAGCTATTCCAGCACCACTTGCTGCTTGGTAAGTGCTAACTATCATCCTCTTAACAGGGTTTGCTTTATGTAGAGGCCAAACTGGCACAAGTGCGATGATTGTAGAGCAGTTTGGATTTGCGATAATTCCCTTGTGTTCTTTGATTGTCTCAGGGTTGACCTCAGGTACGACAAGTGGAACTTCCGGATCCATTCTAAACGCTGAAGAGTTATCAATCATTACCGCTCCAGCGTCGACTACTGCTTGTGCGAATACCTTGCTCTGTGAGCCTCCAGCACTAAAAAGGGCGATATCTACACCTTTAAAGCTGTCATTTGTCATCTCCTCAACGGTATATTCTTTGCCTTTGAAAGTTATCTTCTTACCAGCAGAACGTGCGCTTGCTAGCATTTTTAGCGAGTCAAACTCAAAATTGCGTTCTTCGATAAGTCTCAAAAACTCTTGACCGACTGCGCCGGTAACGCCAGCGATAGCCAAATTGCAACCCATTTTAATCTCCAGATATTTTTAATTCTTTAACGCGGCTATTACGATTAACCGCAGAGTGTCTACAAAGACGGGAGATTATAGTGTTTTTTCTCGTGAAATGCAACCTGTTTTAGAGGAGCTAGTGTGTTAGTGGCTAGTCCAAATCAATCCGCGCTCCTAGAATTTCACGATTTTTATGGTGGAAATCTTTTGTTTTTTAACGTTAGGGTTATAAAAAAAGGGCAGCCTTGACGAGCTACCCCCTTTTGTTATTGATTATGTTCTTACTTGATTAAGCTTATTTTATCAAATTTAACTAGAACCAAAGGCGTTAATGGGTCTGCGCTTTGGGTGCCTGTTAGGCCAACTCTTTTGCCTAGTAGGTTTGAGAGATTCTTGTTTTTCAGATTCCCTACTGGTGTTGCATAGGCGACGATTCTGCCGGCGTTATTTTTGATTAGATAGCGAGTTTGAGAAGTCTTACCAGAATAAACAGAAGAAGTAAAGAGGTAGCCCTCAATAGTGTAATCGCTAGTTTTTGGCATATTCACCAACGTTTTTTCAAGGTCTATCTTAATCTTTTTTATCTTATTCTTCAATTCTTGGTCTTGTTTGGCGGTTTCTATTGCGGCTAGCTTAGCGGTTTCATAACGCTTGACTTCTGACATCCGAAACTGAGCAAAACGAGATGCCTTTCCGGCTTTCTTGTTATCTATAATTTTTTTTAGCTCGGCCTTTATACTGTCAAAGTTTTGGCTAAGAAGAGGCTTTTTACGCTCCTTGTTAATTAGCTCTGTTAGTTGTGCTACCTTGGCGATTGATGTTGTCTCTTCTGATAGTGGGGCTTTGACTTCTGTTTTTTTCTCTGGTACTACTACAGTTTTAGGGTTCTGTGTGTTAACAGGAGTTTTTGTGGCAACAGAAGCCGCAGGTTTTTTATCTACTATGGAGATGAGCTTGGCATTCTTAGGTTCATCTTTGCTTGGGGTGAACATAGAAAGAGGGCCTAGTTTTTTTAGGTAAGTAGAATTTATCCATAGGTATGCATTTTTTGGCGGCTCGATACAGTAATAGCCACCTTCGTCTCTGCTTCCATCGGCTGTCAAAAATTTTACTCTGTCACCAGTGTTTAGTTTTACCTGCATACTCTGAGAGTGAAGAGGTGGTACGTATGGAGAGCCAGTCCAGACCCTGACATTGTCTCCCTTGACGATACCTATTGCTGGGTCGCTTGGATCCTTATCTACATATCTCATTGAGATCCAAGAAAAGCTACCTTTTGGTGGCTCAATCATAGACCAGCCATTTTTCTCTGCCACAACAACTACGGGAGTTGGTTCCGAAATCTTTCCACATCTATAGAAGTTCATTCCGTTTCCGCTTCGAATATAAACATCCTTGCCAATGACCTGAGCGACATATCTATTGTCTTTTTCAGTTGGAATTGCCCCAAGGGCGATCTGCGCAGTTAGCGCAACCATGATTAAAAGAGTTGTTATATTTTTCATTTATTATCTCCCTGAATAAAATCCAAAAGGTTGTTAACAGAGCTAAGGCTTATACTTAGTAACTCCGTCATTATAGCGATTAATTATGTAACGACCAATGTAATTTTTACTGTATTACGGGAACTTCTAAAAAACATTCTGGCGGATATGTTACCCTTAATCCTAAGAAAGAGTGTTTTTCTCCAATTCTTCACGGCACATCTTAATTTGGTCTGGATCGGTTAAGCCGTCAAGGGCGTCTTGTAGATTCTTAATGGCTAAATCTGCCTTTCCAAGATAACGCGTATATATTATGCCAAGCATTAACTTGACCTGCTCTATATGCTCGTACTTTGGGTAGTGTAGTTTAAATTTTTCATACGCTTTAGCGCTCTTATCCCAGCTACCGATGCTCATAAGATGGTTTGCGATATCAAGCTGGTGTTGTTTGGCAAGCACTTGCGCATCGTCTATGGCTATGAGCTTGAGGTAGCTGTGTGTTGCTCCAGATAGGTCTGAAATATTTAATTGCTTAGTAATCTCTAGACGCAGTTTGAGAATCTTTTCCTGCTTCTCCTTTTCTTTAGGTGAGATGTCTTCTTTAGAATTATCCACTCCAATACGAAATCCTGAGAAAGGATCGTAGCCGTTCTTGTTGAGCTCTTGTTTGAAATTACTTTTACGCCTCCATTGGGTTATCATAGAAAGCATAGTTGAATGGTCATTGTATAGTAGCCTTGTCCACAGAAGAAGCATTATAGATACAATGCCAAAACCGTAACCTGTTAGGTGTGCATCGTAGGCTATTGGCATATTTGAGCCAAGAGTAGGAGTTATTATGTTGTCGAGGATAATCATTTTTAGTAAGATTAGCCATATAACAGGGACTTCGATGGTTCCTACAAAGAAGAAGAAGTAAAGTATCGTCATGATAGACTTTGGATATAGCACAAGGTAGGCCCCTGTAACTGCTGCGATAGCACCGCTAGCGCCCAAGACGGGGTTGTTGCTAAATAATGTATGGCCAACTCCAGAGGCGATTGCGCCTGCTAAGTAAAAACAGATATAGCCAACATTGCCGAGTCTATCGTTCACGTTATTGCCAAATATATATAGAAAATACATGTTTCCAAAGATGTGCATCTTACTAGCATGCAAAAAAGCGTAGCTGATAAACTGCCATACTTGGAGATTTTGTGAGTTTAGTACGAATATCTGAGCCCAGTCCTGAATCACTCTAGTTTCTCTAGTAAACCCAGCAAAAACTACATGTGGATGGTAGGTCAAGACAAATATAATCACATTAAGCACAATCAGACCATAGTTTGCATATGGTGTTTGCTTAGGTATTACGCTTGTTCTAATTGGTATAAACATACTTTAGCGTCTCTTTTAAAGTCTAGCATCATATCGTTGTTTCAAAATGTTCGGGTATTGTACTTTTAAAGTAGCCTACTCTCAAGTATTAATATTGCTCTTGATTTTAGGTATAGTGGCCCCTAAAATCTTTGTCGACCTTTTATATTTTGACTAGAGAGGATCTAGATGGACATAAATTTGATTAGACGCAGAATCGCTGCGATTTCGCGCAGGCTAAAGAAAGATTCATTAGACGCCATTTTACTAACTTCAAGGGCCAGCACTGCCTATACTACCGGATTTTTAGGTGGTGATAGCTGGACGCTTGTAGCCGGTTCAAAAGTTTGGCTAATCACAGATTCTCGCTACATCGAAGATGCGCAGCAGCAGTGCAAATCTTGTGAGATAATCAACCGCAGAGCGAGTCTTGTCGATGAGGTTGTTAAGCTAGCCGCCAATCTAAAGAGAGTTAAGAGGCTGGCCTGTGATTCTAGCATTGGTGCCTCTGACTTTGAATTGTTAAAAAAGAAGCTCCCAAGAGCTGCAAAGGTTAAGTTGAGTTTGGCTTCAGAATCTATCTTGCAAACTAGAAGTGTGAAAGATTCCTATGAGATAGATGAGGTAAAGAGGGCAGCTAAGATTTCCAAGAAAGCTCTTAGCAGGGCAATAGGCGAGCTGCGCATTGGAATAAGCGAGAGCGAACTTGCTGGCAATATTGAGTATCAGATGAGAAAACTTGGTTGTTGTGCGAGTTTCGATACTGTGGTTGCATTTGGTGCAAACGCATCTAAGCCGCATCATAGTCCATCTATGCGCAAGCTCAAGAAAAATGATACTATTCTGATAGATTATGGCGCAAGGCGAAATGGCTATTGTAGTGATATGACAAGATGTTTTGCTGTTGGCAATGTCAGTGCAGAATATCTCTCTGCCTACAAGGCCGTTATGCTCGCACAAAGGGCTGCGATATCAAAGGTTCGCGCAGGCGTTAGAGCTTGCGATGTTGACACCGCAGCAAGAGAGGAAATAGAAAAAGCAAACTTTCCGCAATACGGCCATGGCACAGGTCACGGGCTTGGCCTTGAAGTTCATGAGAGTCCGGTTGTCTCAGCCCGTAATAATAAAAAATTAAAGGTTGGCGAGATTATTACGATTGAACCGGGGATTTATATACCAGGTAAATTTGGTATTAGGATTGAAGATGATATTCTGGTTACTAAAGATGGGGCTGTTATATTGACCCGATCTAAAAAAATGCCTTTGTTGGAGATGCTTGAACTTTAACGCAAGGGACCGGTGGCATTAAGTCTTCATTGAGTCTAGCTCAATCATAGCAATTGGCATGAAAATTAGTATTGGTAGCCATGCGAATAAGACTGGTCTAATCTTGCCAAGAAAAACTTCTGTACCGATAAGCTTAGCGACAAAGGCAATAATAAAGCATGCCATTGTAGTGCCAAAACTAATTATGATTGCAGATTTCATTGCCTTGTTATCCCTACAGACAAGTATTGGAAGGGCTACAAGTAGCATCACAAAGTTGATTATTGGGTCGGTTATTCTTGTATGTTTTTGCATGTAGAGCTTTGCTTTGTCATGCACTTTTGCGTCGTGGCTAGCTAACCTTCCAAGCTGAGCTGAACTTAGGAAAGCTGTGAATCTCTCTTCTTTTCGAATTGGAATAATGCGGGGAGAGAGATCGCTTTTGTAATATTTCAATTCTGAATAGGTTTTTGTGATGTTGTCGTCGCCAGGGGGGACTATTTTCTGAAGAATACCTCCAGTGGTGACAACTTTGTTTGTTACCGGATCTGTTACTTTTGAGGAGAGTCTCCAACTTTTGTTACTCTCGTCGTAGACAGCTTTATCCGCAGTTATCCAGCCAATGGTTTTCCATTTGTTGGGAGATACTTCTTTCTTCAATATTATAGATGGGTTGGTTAGGGTCTGGGTTGCTTCGTTATAGCTAGAGGCGTTTAATATTGAAGAATTACTGTCTGTCATACATGTAATTCTATACGTTTGGTCTTGCCTTATTTCATCGTGCGATTTTGTTAATTCTGTTGCTTTATCTGGAATTAAGATTTCTTGGTCTATAACAAGAAGGCCAGTGAGTACTATTGATAGGACGATGATAGGCATAATTATTCTTTTTAAACTTATTCCCGATGCCATTACAGCAATAAGCTCATTTTTCTTTGTCATATTTCCTAGTGAGAATACGGCAGCCACTACTGTTATTATTCCAGCAAAGTCACGGAAGTAGAGTAGGCTCTGTATGCGGTAGAATTCGAAGATGTTTCCGAGTATTGTTGAAGTAGAGTATGCTTTGTTTTCTGTGAACTCATCCACATTGACGCTGAGGTCTATTAATACGCGCATACCAACTAGTACTAGAAATGCAATCGCATATCCTATTACGAAGTTCTTTGCTACATATTTATCTAAAATCTTTAGTTTCATATTACTTTAAGCCTCTAGCTTGTATGTTTTACACTTGATTATGTTTTTAATAATTTTCGGTATATCCAAAAGCATGCAATGAATAGCAGTGCTAGTCCTAGCCACATAACTATGATGCCATTGCTATCTACTTTAACTGCGCCATGTCGGTGGGCAGCATTGTTTGTTATATTTTTTCCCATAGACATAAATATAATCAAGGCTGCCGCTGGTATGGAACTGAGTCCAAAACCTGCTAATGGGTGTCCGCCTTTATTGAAGATGCCAAACGCTGCGCTCATTAGGACGATAATAATACAACCTATACCGAAAACTAATCTTGATTGTATTTCTGTATCAATATCTGCATTTGTTAGGAGAATCTCTCGTTTGAAATCTTTCACCATACTAGACAATGAAGGGCTTGGTTTTGTTATCAACGGCATATTTTTTTCTATTGAATCTATTATGTCTGTATTGCTGAGTCTGCTACTAATACTGCTTGGAAATAGGAGGTTGTGTATACTGTATCTAGTTGGCACGCCGCTGTAGCCGCTATTGCTTTTCCAGCTAGCTCCATCAAGAGTAATGTAAATCTGTGTTGTTGGCGTATTCTTTTCCACCTTTACATAAGCGGCTTTGCAAATCCACTTTCTTATCAGCTTGTCAGCTCTACCTTCTTCATTCAGAGTGTACTCGTAGAGTTCGATATTGTTTATTAGAGCTATCTTGCCATTTTTTGCAATCACCTCATCAGCACTCAAGAGTACCACGAAGTCATCATTTTTCATTTGATATAATTTACCGTTGGTTGCGTTGATATCTTGAGCTATAATTTCAAGTACCATTTGGTTGTATGCCTTGTAGGCTTTTTTTCTGATTGGTTCAAAGTTAATAGGGTCTAATCTAATCTCTTTTAACTCTTCAAGCTTTTGAAAGTTAATGTTGTCTTCCAAGAGTGATGGCAGTTTTGCCTTTATAGGTAGCTCTTGAGTGTAGGCTTGTCCCTGTTGGTCTAGCTGGAATGCATTTTTGGCAACTATCGTTACGTTGTTGTAATGTTTGTGTGTGTCAAATTTGACGTATGCTTGATCACAGGATGTTAGGCTGATAGGTCTTTGCTTATCCGTCTCGATGACATTAACTCCAATGAGTAGATTTTTGCTAGGTACAGCATCATCGGCGACTAATGTAAACTTGCTACCTTTAATATTGTAGTAGCCTTGTCGTTGAATGTTTTTGAAGACAATCTGTTTTGCGTTTGCCCGTATACTTCTCTCCGCCTTGCTCACATACGTTGGTACTACGTAGAAACTCAATAGTAGGTTTGCGATTGCGACAGCTAATCCAAGACAGAATGCTGGGTATATAATGGTCATCTTAGAAATACCGCTTGCCCGGCACGCATCTAATTCATTGTCACTCGCAAAGCGACCATAAGCTAGACTCGTTGCAAACAGCGCCGCCATTGGTAATACGTATGTCAGTGAAACAGGCATTGAATATCTCAATAGACTTAAAACCTGTTTTGGCCCAACACCAAATTTTTGTATAGGCGCTAAGATACTACCAAGACTCATTATCACGGTCATAGCAACCGTGGATAGCAAGAACATTCTTATTAGGTCGCGAAAAATGTATCTGTGTATCGTAAAGACCATTGAGGTCTCCTTCGGTTTTAGCTGACTATAAGTTTGGCGAATTTACGTTTACCAACCTTTAGAACCATATCGTTAGCTGGTGTTATCTGGGCGTTAGGGTCTGTTATCTTTTCTGAATCAATAGTGAATGCGCCTTGTTTTACGAGGCGTTTTGCTTCTCCTCCAGTAGCGGCTAAACCAGCGGCTACAATTAATTTGCTAGCGGAGATTTCTTCTGCCGAAATGTTAGCGGTAGGAATATCTGTTGGTAATTGTTTCTTAGAGAATATTTTCTCAAACTCAGCCTCTGCAGCATTTGCCGCGTGATCGTCATAGAATTGCGAGATGATATTCTTTGCCAATGCTACCTTAGCTTGTTTTGGGTGTGTTTGATCTTGGTCAACAAGGGTCGCTATCTCAGCAGTAGGTACGTTTGTTAGGAGTGTGTAGTAATTTTCCATCATCTCATCTGATATGCTCATAACTTTACCAAACATATCATTTGCAGAGTCGGTGACGCCGATATAGTTGTTTTTGCTCTTACTCATCTTCTCAACGCCGTCTAAGCCAACTAGAATAGGCATTGTCATTACTATTTGTGGTTTTTGCCCGCTTGCCTTCTGTAGGTCTCGCCCGACTAGGTTGTTAAATGTCTGGTCTGTGCCTCCGAGTTCTACGTCGGCTTGAACCATTACAGAATCGTATCCCTGCATTAGAGGGTAGAGAAATTCGTGAATTCCAATTGGCACTCCCTTTTTGTATCTAAGCTCAAATGTGTCCCTCTCAAGCATCTGCGCAACAGTCATAGAAGAGCAAAGTTTGATAATGTCTACAAGACCAAGTTTACTTAGCCATTCACTATTTGGGCGTACTTCAAGTTTGGCTGGGTCGGTATCTAGAATTTTACCAGCCTGTTCGAAATAGGTTTTGGCGTTTGCGTCAATGTCTGCTCCGCTGAGTACTGGACGCGTAGAATTTTGCCCAGTTGGGTCTCCGATACGTGCAGTATAGTCGCCAATTATTAATACTGCCTTATGGCCCATATCTTGGAACTGCCTGAGTTTGCGCAGAACAACGGTATGGCCGAGATGAATATCGGGGCTAGTTGGATCCATTCCCAATTTAACCCTTAGTTGTTTGGAGTTCTTGTGAGCGTCAAGGAGTCTTTCTGTAAGATCTTTTTCACTGTAAACTTCTACAGTACCACGCTTTAGCAATTCTATCTTCTCTGAAATATCGTTGTGCATCGGTTTAGTTCTTTCATAAAAAAGCAGCTCTCTATTGAGAGTCTAAATTCAGTTAATAACCGCGTGATTATACCCTAATATTCTTGCCTTAGCAAGTAATCACAGAGCTATTTTGGCTCTCTAGCGGTTGTTATTGTCCAATCATTTCAGATGTGCTGTTCAATTGGAAGCTGTTTGTACTTGATTAAACTTCACCAAAAAGGTATAGATATGTTATTGTATTGTTAATCGTGATAAACTAGTTTTTTTTATTTGTAGGTGTTTTTATGAAAGTCCAAATCAATGATAGTTGTATCGCATGTTGTCTATGCTGTGAGATGTGTCCTAAAGTGTTTAGGATGGGAGATAATGGCGCTCAAGTTGTTTTGGACGTCGTGCCAGAGAGTTGCAACGATAAAGTTAATGCATCTATTGAATATTGCCCTGTTGATGCAATAAGTGCTTGTTAAGTATATGGTTTAGAGATTTTGCAGTAATTGCCGATAAAACTTTGGAGTTGTTTTTTGCTTTGCGTTAGAATACATTAACTGTTGCTAGTATATGCTTAAATATGGGGGTGAATATGGGCTTAGAAATATCTGTTCTTAAAACCAATGCCAATGTAAATAAAGTTTGTCTCTCAGGGAGTATAGACAACGATACCTTTGGTGAGTTGAAGTCTAGCTTAGATGAGGTTATTGCTACAACTTCTAGGGCTATTGTTGTGGATATGGCCGATGTTGAGATGGTTACTAGTGCTGGGATTGGGGTGTTGACTGCCGCCTTAAAGCTTGCTCAAAAAAGAAACCTTGAGTTTGCTATGGTAGAGCTTCAACCACAAGTAAAGAAAGTTTTCGAGATTATGCGTCTGATGCCGATCTTGAATGTGTTTGAATCTCAGCTAGAATTAGATGACTATCTCAAACGTATTCAACGTAGAATCCAAGAAGATGGCGGTTTTACAAGCATCTAGGGAGCTGATATGAAAATTAAGCAGAAGATGATTGTTATGTTGCTATTGATGACAATCATGCCTCTTGTTGTTAATCTAGTAATTCGTCAGGTTAGTCTGCATAAATTCCGTAGGCAGATTTATAAAAATACAGTCAACGCATTTGAGGCAACCACGATATCAGATTTATCTGATAAACTCCAAGAGTACAACAGTCTACTCTTGAGAGATTTTCAGCTCACCCGATCACTACTTGAGTATCAAAAACTCAAGGTTGAGGCCGCTCTAGGGGAGAATCCAGAAGTAGCGGACTTGGATTTAAAAGACAAAAAGTATGGCTATGTAGGGGATCTCGTTTCTGGTGAGAATACTTGTAAATGCCTAAAAGACAGACTTTCAGATGATCCAACAATATCCTACGACAGTCAAAGTTATTACCTGTTTGGGCCAGAGACCCCAGCCGTTAAAAAAATGTTAGCGCAGCTATCTGGTATGACTAGCGTCTATAATTATTTGTTAACGCAATCTGGTGGCAAATTATATTGGCAGTACACAGCTCTTGAGAATGGACTCTACACATCTTACCCACGCGGCGGAGCTCTTCCGGTAGACCAAGGTTACAACCCTAAAAAAAGACCTTGGTATATCAAGGCTAAGCAAATGCAACAAACTGTATGGACAGGACCTATAGTTGATGCGGCAAGCGGCAATAGAATTGTAACAGTTTCTGCACCTCTTATGGATAGGAATGGCAAATTTATAGGTGTAACCGCAATTGATAGACGAGTGAGAGATTTCTTTATTAATGGCAGTTTTAGCCATTCTTGGATGAGTGGTGTTTTGGATTTTCTTGTTGGCAAAACCGAATCTAATGATCCTAAAAAGAGCTTGGAAGTTTTACTTGAGAGCGGCTCTGACGAGAAAATGGATTGGCGCAGCCCGTTGAAGACTACGTTCTTATTCTCTCCTGACAAACGCAATATGGAAAAGATGCTAGATGATATAGCCAAGGGCAAAAGCGGTGTAGTAAAGATGCCCTATAAAGGAGAGATGTGTTTATGGGCCTACGGGCGCAGTGCAGGATATGATGGATATAGCGTCGTCCTTGTTGTGAAATACAGCGACGTTATTGCCGTTGCAGACTTGGCAAATAAATCCTTACTAAAGGGTTATAAGTTTTCGTTTATGATTACCTCTGCTCTGATGGCAATTGTTGCTATCCTAGCTTTGGTGATTGGCAGCAGAAAGGCATCTTCCTATACTAAACCTCTCGCCGAGCTAGCTCAAGCATCAGAGCATTTTGCGCAGGGGGATTACAGTGCTAAGGTTAATATAAAGACTGGAGATGAGCTAGAGCACCTTGGCGATGTATTCAACGATGTTGGTGATAAACTAAAAGAGAGAGATAAAATGAAAGTCTCTCTTGAGCTTGCCCAGACTATTCAACAAAATCTACTGCCAGAGAAACCAATGACGGTTGCTGGCTTAGAAGTTGCGGGTATGTGCTTATATGCAGATGAGACGGGCGGTGATTATTATGATTTTATCCCGTTTGACAATGACCGCGATCTAACCATTGTTCTTGGCGATGTTTCAGGCCATGGTGTTTATTCCGCCTTATTAATGGCTAGTGCACGCAGCCATCTGCGCACATTAACTAAAACTTATGGGTCTGATATTTCTACGATATTAACTAGCTTTAATGTAGAGCTTTTTAAAGATACGGATGATGGAAGGTTTATGACGGTCTTTTTAGGTCATTTCAATACAAGTAATAATGAATTTCTTTGGGGTGCTGCCGGTCACGACCCAGCCTTGTGGGTTGATGCGCAGAGTGGTGATTGTAAAGAGCTTGGAAATACAGGTATGCCCGCCGGTATGTTTAAGGAGGCATCTTTCACATGTGAAGGGCCGATTAAACTTAAAAAGGGTGATCTCATTGTTGTTGGCTCAGATGGTATTTGGGATGCTAGAAACTCTGAAGATCGAATGTTTGGTACTCAAAGATTTCATGATGTGCTAAAAGAGTCCCGCTCTGGTAGCGCTCAAGAGATATGTGAGAGTGTAATTTCTGCAGTGGCAGATTTCGTTGGTTCGGCAGAGAGATATGATGACGTTACAATTGTTGTGGCTAAGGTGTAGCTCTTTGTAGAGGCTTTGCATATCTTCTAGTTCTAAAGCCACTAGCAATTTAGTATAATAACCGGTATATAAAAGAGTTATATAGTACAAGGATATAAAATGAAGAAGATTTCTATTCTCTCTATAATGCTTGCCTTATTCATGGGCAACTCTCTTGCTCTTGCGGTAGGCTCATATAATGCCAATGCAAGAAAGCCCGTATCTACTAGCAAGATAAAGCTTCCTGCTACAGAAGATCAGGGGAGAGTCTCTCTTGAGCAAATATTGAAAAAAAGAGGCAAGAAGGTTTCCTCTACAACCAAGAATCTTACTTTCTTTGAGGTTTCTCAATTGCTTTGGGCGGGGTATGGGTATAATAATACCGATAGTAAGACTCGCACTGTGACCTCTCAAGATGATGCGTATTCTCTTAGTATATACCTAGCTACTAACAATAATATATATCGTTACCTGCCGGTTGAGAATGCAGTGGAGAAGATTGCTGAGTCTGATATTAGAAAGAAACTCGCTGATGCTGCCAAGAAAGATGCCAACATATATAAGTCTACATTTAACATTATTGTTACAGGTTCTCTAAAAAGAGCGGGTTGTAAAATACCTCGTAATGCCAATCAATATATGTTAATTGAGGCTGGTAGGGTTTGTCAAAACATTGAGCTTCAAGCTATTTCTATGGGGCTTGCTGTTAAGAGTACGCTGAATTTTGATTCCAAGAAAGTTAGAGCCCTTCTTAAATTAGATGGTAGTAGTGACCCTATTGCAGTTATCACTATCAATAAGACCATCTCAAAGAATGCTTACAATTTTGAGGAAATCAAAACGGATAAAAAGAGTGCTCAACCTTCTACCCAATTGCCAAAACGTGTTGTTATCATTATTCCAGATAGGAGGGTTATTGAGAAAGAGTACTCTAATATTATCTCGACGCTTAGACTTGTTGGAGTATCTGTCGATGTTGCCTGTTCAACATTGAACGAAGTTAGAGGTGATAGGGGCAATATAATAAGGCCAAACATGTTAATCCGCGACATAAGAAGCAGTGATTACGATGGGATTGTTTTAATTGGCGGAACAACAGGAAAGAAGCAATACAAGGACGAATCCCTAGTGGCGAGAATTGTTCGAGACTTCTATAATGATGGAGATATAGTTGGCGCGCTCGGTAGAACACCGGAGCTCTTAGCGATGGCAGGCATCGTAAGAAATATACGTGTAACATCAGATCTTAGCCAGAGAAGAGAGCTAAAGCGAGCTGGAGCTATATGGATTGACTCTCCAATAGAGGTTTCAGATAAGATTATAACGGCTAAGGGCTATGTCTCTGGTGGTGGAATTAGTTCGGGAGATGGCCTTAGTGGCGTCAATAGATTTGCCGGCGATTATGTTATCGTATTGCAAGGCAAAGATGTGCCGGAGCGTGATTATGATAAAGACAGAAGGCACTCTTTACGCAACCACCTTAGAACAGAGAGTTTTAATTAAGGGTGGCTTTTTTTGAAAGCTAGTGAGAAAAAATATCTTGTTATCTCTATTGTAGTTGCTTTAGGGCTTGTCCTAATAATGCAGGTGTTTAAGCAACGCTATGTATTGCAAGATAAAGAGCCCTATTCAAAACAGAAATTTATAGAGGGCGTTAAGAGCGGAGAGTTTGAAGAACTCACTGATCAAGAGAAAAAGAAGATCTTAAACTCTCTTGAAATATCATTTGCCAAAAAAAACATCGATAGATACGCATCGCTTAGCAGTGAAGAGAAACGCATCTTCATCTCTAATTTTTTAGATTATGCGCTCGCTAAAGATCCTAGCGGTAATATAGTGTTAGGAATCTTAGAGCCAACGCAAATGCAGAAAAAACTTTCCTTGCTCAATGGTGATAGCCGCAAAAGTCTCGAAGAATTTTATACTTCTCTCAAGACTCAGTTCAACAATAGACGCAAACAAGAGAATTTCAAATAAGGAAAACCCCATTCGCCATGATCTTCATATGAAATGTTTTTGTTTTTCATAAAACAAGCTCTTCTAGTCTGCGTTGTTTGCGTTAAAGCAGTTAAACGATAGGTTCAGTTTCTTCTACGTCAGGTATCAGCTCAAGAGCATTTAGCTCTTCACCGTATTGCGCAAGATAGATTGCAGTGTAGCTTCTGTAAAATATTGTTACTGGTAACATAGCCACCGTACCAATATATGGCAACATCATGAGACAACCAAATAGGCAACAGGTCACTAAGATTAGAGCAATTACGCCAAGAGATACGATTGAATTTATAACCATCATTCCAAAGCAAAACTTAACAAAGTTCCACTTGTTAAACTTTAATAAGCTAAGGAAATATACCCACCCGTCACTACACCGCAGATTGTGTTTATACATTATTGGTAATACGAATGAGTCTGTAAACGACACTGCTAGGATTAATGGAGTGAAAATCAGTATTGATACAACTGATATTCCAGTGAAGTAGAGGGTGTTGGCTACATTGAAATCGAACTCTGGATATGATGGAGAGTCCTTAAATAATAATAGCCAAGACGCAGTTGCTATGATAGCTAAAAATATTATAGATATGAATCCCAGTGCTAGTTTAAAACGAAATAGAGAGTTTGCTCTGAGCTTATATTCTCTCCATGGTCGCTTAACCTCTGCTACATTTTTAGCGACGCAGTGCATAAGCATAAATTTGCCACGGCTACTGAGCCATATCTTAAAGACTACTACTACAATAATAATTGCAATTACGACGGCAGCGACAATGATATCTTTAGGGTCTATAGCTTTAATTTCGTTGGCTACTGTTTCTGTTGAAAAGTTACTCATATGATTTTGTGACTCTGGAAAGCCGTTCATACTGAAGTTAAACCCACCACCAAAACCTGCTAGCCATGCAGAGAATCCCATCGTAAACCAGGTTGCAATATCAAAGTCTCTAAATAGCATCTGCTTGGTTCTATCTATTGCATCGATAGCAGGCTGGAAAACTCTTATGTTCCTATTGTGTTCCATATTGATACGCCTATCTCTAAAACCCAATTTATAATTAATAATGCAATTATTATAACTAGCAAGTACTTGTACGTTTTTTCTATTCTTTTAGGTAATGGTCTTGGAGCTTTTAATGATGCTAGTATATGGTATATGCCAGCAAAAATAAAGAAACAATACAGGATAGGCCCAACCAAATGATAGCGAAATGCTAACGCAAATTTAAGATGAGCCATAGATGAGAAGGAACGTGTCATACCGCATAGTGCGCATTTTTGCCCCGTCAGACTGTACAATGCGCAGTGGAGGGGCCACCTGAAGCCAAAGCATTTTGTACCAATATCGTCAATCGTAAAGAAAAACGGTACAATTGTTATTGCTATAAATATCAAGGCTAAAATGAGGTGAGTGTTTTTTCTCAAAGTCTAATTGGTAATCCTTCTTTTGCTAGATATTCTTTTGCATCGTGGATGCTATATTCTCCGTAGTGAAAAACGCTTGCGGCAAGAACGGCATCAGCCTTGCCTGTTGTAAGCACATCTTTAAAAGTGCTCATATCTCCAGCACCGCCAGAGGCTATCACAGGGATATTTACCGCATCCGCCACGGCACTTGTTAGTTCGATATCGTATCCCGCTTTTGTTCCATCTGCATCCATACTCGTTAGAAGGATTTCACCTGCGCCGAGCTTTTCAGCTTTTATTGCCCATTCGATTGTGTCTATCGTTGTAGCTTCTCGGCCGCCTTTTAGATG
>WGDE01000196.1 GCA_015493385.1 Phycisphaerae bacterium | reverse complement strand
ATATATTGTATCTTCACATAAAAAAAAGGATATCAACTTTATAAGCCAACGTCCTTTCTATAACTATGAGAAATATGGAATACGGCTATCGCCGTAGGCTGTTTTATGCGGAGAGAGGTGGATTCGCTCGGCGTTGCCTCGCGGCTCTTTGTGTCAAACCCCCTTATGTGTAATTTGCTGCGCAAATTCCACCGGTGGTTCGAATCCCCCTATATATAATTTTATCTTCATATAGAACAAGGACGTCAGCTTATTATAGCCAACGTCCTTATTGAAGCGGAGAGAGGGGGATTCGAACCCCCGGTACGTTGGAAAACGTACACACCCTTTCCAAGGGTGCACCTTAAGCCGCTCGGACACCTCTCCAATCGAGAGAGCAAATTCTAAATGATTTGCTGATTTATGCAAGTTTTAATTGTTGTTGCTTTGTTGTTAGTCTGCCTCAATCTGCGGGTTAGCTTTTTCTGCTCTTTTTCGCTTGAAGAAATCCTTTAGCATCAGCGAGCAGGGTTCGGCTAGTACTCCGGAGATTATTTCAATCTGGTGGTTTAGTCTTTCGTCTTGGACTATGTTGTAGATACTTCCTGCTGCGCCTGTCTTTGGATCGCTGCAAGCGTAGATGAGTTTGTTTATTCTGGAATGTACTAACGCGCCTGCGCACATTGGGCATGGTTCTAGTGTTACATAGATGCTGCAATCGTTGAGATGCCAGTTTCCGATATATCCTGCCGCCTGAGTTAATGCTATCATCTCTGCATGTGCAGTTGGGTCTTGGAGTTTCTCACGCTGATTCCATGCCTTTGCGATAATTTTACCTTGGTAGGTAATCACTGCTCCAACGGGAACATCTCCATCTTCTTGTGCGCAAAGGGCGGCCTTTATTGCTTCAAGCATGAAATGTTCGTCTGTCTCAGTGGTTAGTTGTGTTTGGTTTATATCTTCCATAGCAGTCTCATTATATGCAAAAAGAAACACCCTTGCGAGTGTTTCTTTCTTAGTACCCCCTAGGAGAATCGAACTCCTGTTTCCGGGATGAGAACCCGATGTCCTAGGCCACTAGACGAAGGGGGCGTTTTTTTGTTTTTGATAGCGATGGGTGGATTCGCTTTGCTTCTATCGCTCCACCGAAGTATCATTTCGCTCTTGCTCATGCTAGAGGTGGTTCGATTCCACCCTTTAAAATAGCGACGGGTGGACTCGAACCACCGACCTTAGGCTTATGAATCCCACGCTCTAACCAGCTGAGCTACGTCGCCGAATATCTACTAGAAGCGGGTAATATACAGATGTTAAATATTTTCTGCAAGTAAAAAAGTGTAAAATGCAAGCGTTTTTAGCTCAATAATTACTTCATAGCTTTTTAAGCAAGCGTTGCATTTTTCTGGTTAAACTATTATACTGCTCGGAATTATTAACTCGTAGAATAAAGGGGCATAAAATGGATGCTTTTAATTACAAGAATGGTGAGCTTTATTGCGAAGATGTAGCAATAACCGAAATCGCAGAGAAATTTGGAACCGCCGCTTATGTTTATAGCAAGGCAACGTTTCTAGATCACCTAGATAAAATCCAGAAGGCGTACGCTGATATCGAAACAGTCGTATGCTATTCGATAAAGGCTTGTAGCAATATCAATATCCTGAAATTTCTTGCTCAAGCTGGTAGTGGCTTTGATATTGTCAGCGGTGGTGAGCTGTTTCGTGCAAAACAGGCGGGTGCGGATATGAGTAAGATTGTCTATGCTGGAGTTGGAAAGACAGACAAGGAGCTTTCAGAGGCAATCGAGGCTGGCATTGGTTACTTCAATATTGAAAGCGAAGCGGAGCTTGAGAATTTAGTTAAGCTTGCGAAAAGCAAAAACGCGCAGGTAAAAGCCGCGCTTAGAGTTAATCCAGACGTTGATCCAAAAACGCATACATACATTACAACAGGAAAAAAAGAGAGTAAGTTTGGTGTTGATATTGAGAGGGCGCAGCGAGTTTTTTCTCAGTATGGCGATAATGGTAGCGTTTCTCTCTGTGCAATCCATATTCATCTTGGCTCTGGTGGGAACACGATCGACCCTTACGTTGAAGCGATAGAAAAGATACTCCCATTAATAGATGCCCTAAGAGAGCAAGGCCACTCAATCGAAGCTCTTGATATTGGCGGAGGCTATGGAGCTGATTACGTTACAGGCTATGGGCCAAGCGCAGCCGATTATGCAGCTGGAATAGTTCCTCTGTTAAAGGACAAGGGGCTCAAGCTTATTTTAGAACCCGGCAAGAGTATCGCGGCTAATGCGGGAATATTGCTCACAGAGGTTCAATATATAAAGCAGGGCGGAAATAAAAAGTTTGCCATAGTTGATGCTGGTATGAATGATCTAATCAGGCCGCCTCTCTACGGTGCTTTCCACTTTATATGGCCGGTAAAGGTTGACGATAGATTTGTTCCAACCGCCAAAAAAGAAGATCTTGAAATTGATGGTTGTGAGACTATTGATGTGGTTGGTCCAATATGTGAGGGTAGCGATTTCTTTGCCCAGAATAGAGATCTGCCGCCGGTAAAACGCAAAGACCTACTGAGTATTTTTACCGCTGGTGCCTATGGATATACCATGAGCAGTAACTATAATTCAAGACCGATGCTTCCAGAAATTCTTGTCGATGGCGATAAGGCAGAGGTGATTCGCAAACGCCAGAGCTATGAAAATCTTATCGAGTTAGAAAGATAGAAAGAATCTGATGAAGAAACTTTTAATAGAAATATTCTCTATTCTCGGAATTATACATGGTTGCAGAGAGTCAGAGAAAGCCTTGATTGCGGAGATTCTAGACAATAGGAAGTCTTCTTTGATAATTGATACGCGCAGCAGTAGAGAATATAGCAGATCGCATGTCAAGGGGGCTATTAATATACCTCACCATGCTATAGGCAATGAAATTTCTAAGCACGCCAAGAGTAAGGACCAAAAGATCATGCTCTATTGCCTTAGTGGCTCAAGAGCTGCAGCCGCTAATCGTAGGCTAAAATCACTTGGCTATACGAAGACTGTGAATGTAGGTGGATATTCAAAGGCGAAGAGAATTTTAGCTTAAATCAGTTAAGGTTTTAGTTGTTAGGTGTTGATGGTTAGTGGTTAGCATTCCCAAGCGTTACTGAACGCCCATCTGCAATTTCAAACCAAATCGCACCCTTCATGGTGAAAATCTGTTCATAAAAAAAGCCGTCTCAAAAGAGACGGCTTTTTTTTATTTTGAATCGTTGAACATTTCCCGTTCGATAAAACCGGTGTCAACCTGATTTGCCTGATACATATCGTGAGATAAAATCTCAAGAGATGCAGGGATCGTTGTTTTGATTGGTCCAATCTTAAACTCTTTGAGTGCGCCTTGCATACTCTTTATCGCCTCTTCTCTTGTTGGCTGATGCACGAGAAGTTTCGCTACCATTGAGTCGTAGTTTGGAGATATGTATGCTCCTTGGTATAGGTGCGTTTCAACTCTAATTCCAAATCCTCCCGGAACAACAAACTCATCGACAGGGCCAGGGCAAGGAGAGAAGTTTGTTGCTGGATTCTCTGCATTGATTCTGCACTCAATTGCACAGCCGTTTAGCTTGATATCTTTCTGCTTGATATTTAGCTTCTCGCCAGCAGCGACTTTTATCTGCCACTTGATTAGGTCGTGGCCAGTGACTAGCTCGCTCACAGGATGTTCCACTTGGATACGGGTATTAGCTTCAATAAAGTAATAGCTGTTGTCTTTGTCTAGAAGGAACTCAACGGTTGCAGCGTTTTCATAGTTTGCAGCTTTAATTGCACGAATGGCAGCATCGCAGAGTTTCTCGCGAGTTTCTTGATCTATAACTGGGCATGGCGATTCTTCGATTAGTTTTTGGTGACGCCTTTGGATAGAGCAGTCTCTCTCGTAGAAATGGACAACGTTTCCGTATTTATCAGCCATCACCTGAACTTCAACGTGGCGAGGGTTTTCGATAAACTTTTCGAGATACACTTCGCCGTTGTTAAAAGATGCGACTGCCTCTGCTTGTGCTGAGAGATATGCGCTTCTAAAGCTCATATCATTATGGACAACACGCATTCCACGTCCACCACCACCAGCGGATGCTTTGATAATTATAGGGTAGCCGATTTCGTTGGCTAGTTTTATTGCTTCTTTCTCGTCTGTGATTGCTCCCTCAGAACCGGGGACCACAGGAGTTTTAGCTTTTTTTGCTAGCTTTCTAGCCTGAACTTTATCGCCAAGGGTATTCATTGATTCAGGAGAAGGGCCAATAAATACGATGCCGCAATCCCTGCAAACTTCTGCGAAATGTGCATTTTCTGCCAAGAAGCCGTAGCCAGGATGGATTGCGTCAACATCTGCTATCTCTGCAGCACTAATGATTGCTGGGATATTTAAATAACTTTTGGCTGGAGCAGCAGGTCCGATACATATAGCCTGATCTGCCATTTTAACGTAGAGCTGATCTTTGTCAGCTTCTGAGTATACTACTACCGATTTAATGTCAAGCTCGCGACAGGCGCGCATAATACGCAGAGCAACTTCGCCTCGGTTTGCTATCAGTATTTTGGAAAACATCTTAAAATCCAATCAGGTATTATTCAGTTTAATTTTAGCTGAGAAACGATATGTTTAGCCGGCTTTGACTTTGAATAGCGCCTGTCCAAACTCAACGGCTTCACCGTTTGAGACGCAAACTTGCTCAACGATGCCATCCATTTCAGCCTTAATCTCATTCATGACTTTCATAGCCTCAATGATACATACGACCGTATCCGCAGTTACGCGGTCACCAACCTTTACAAATGGGTCGGAATCTGGGCTTGGTGCAGTGTAGAATGTACCCACGATTGGAGAATCTATCGATGGAGTATCATCGCTAGGCGTAGCGGCTGTAGCCGGAGCAGCTGTTGGCGCAGCCGCAGGGGCAGGGGCAGCTGGGGCCGACATCGGCATAGCTGGAGTATGCATAGGCACTTGTGTTATTACTGGTGCACTAGCTTGTGGATTAGGGCGTTTTAGGTGAATTTTACTATCGCCATCAACGATTTTAATCTCAACAAGGTCGTGCTCACTCATCATAGAGACCAATTCTTTGATTGTTTCTATATTCTTAGCGGTTTTCGCAGTCTTATCTTTCTTACACATATGCCTTGGCATCCTTTCACAAAATGTTAAGCAATTTAGGGCAACCCTTGAGCTATATTTGGCAATAAGTATAGTGTAGTGATGTTATTTTGCAACCAAAAAAGTGGTTTGCAAGATAGTTGTTTTTTTGGTGAGTATTTTAGGTTTTTTTGTGTATAAGGCAAACTTGCTGATTGGAAAATGGTATTGAGTCGATATAAATCGGGAGTTTAGTTTGGTTGCTGATTGGTTGAAAATGCACAAAGATGGCAAAAATGGGTTAATTAATCTCTATATTTCGTTATAATAACCCGAAGCTTAAGACTGTCTGGTTGGCTTTTGCTGTGGTGTTAATACTTTCTTATTTCCTAATAACTTAATGGAGGGCATACTTAAAGTGTCCAGAATTAACAAATTGAAACAAAAACTCTCAGAGAGAGTTCTCGTTACTGATGGTGCAACGGGAACTATGCTTTATCAGAGAGGTGTTTTTATAAATAGATGTTTTGAAGAGCTCAACATCACAAATGCAAATATAGTTAAAGATTTGCATTGTGATTATGTCGATTGCGGTGTGGATATTATTGAAACCAATACCTTTGCGGCAAACGAGATTAAACTTGCTAAATATGGATTGATTGACAAGCTCGTTGAAATTAATGCCAGCGGTGTGGCTCTTGCCCGCGAGGCGGCGGGGGGAGATGTCTTGGTTGCTGGAGCGGTTGGCCCAAGCGGAATAGATGTTGCATCGCTCTCTCGCGAAGCAAACGATAAGATTGCTACATCATTTAGGAGCCATATTGGAGCGTTAGATGCCGCTGGTATCGATCTTTTGATTCTTGAAACATTCTCTGATGTTAAAGAGCTTTCAATCGCGATTGAGGTGGCATCTGAATTTGAAGATTTGCCAGTTGTCGCGCATTTGAGTGTTCACAGCAATGGTAAGACCGAGATTGGTTTTGATGCTAGCTCTGCTTTGAGAACTATCTCTGCTTACGATAATGTAGTTGCGGCGGGCTTTAACTGTGGTATTGGTCCGGCGGATATGCTTGATGTTGTTAATATGCTCAAAAATAAGATATCGAAACCGCTTTCAATTTCACCTAATGCTGGAATCCCTCGTAACGTCGATGGCAGAAGCATATACATGTCCACTCCAGAGTATTTGGCGGAATATGCAAAACGTTTCTTTGAACATGGCGCCTCGATTATTGGAGGTTGCTGCGGAACTACGCCAGAGCATATACGAAGTATCGTTAAAGCGATTCGCTCACTCGATAAATCACAGCGCAGCAGCGTTGCGAATGTCATCATACACGAAAAAGAATCTCATGAGATAGAGGGGCTTGCTCCTATTGCTCTTGCAGAAAAATCAAAGCTTGGAGAGAAGCTTGCGAATTCTCAAGAAATCTTTAATGTTGAAATATTGCCGCCAAGAGGCACTGATGTTTCTGACGTTATAGAAAGGGCGAAGATTTGCGCAGCTCACGGAGTTGATGCTATAAATATTCCTGATGGTCCAAGGGCGAGTTCAAGGCTATCTCCAATGATAACAGGGCTCTCAATCAAGCAACAGGCAAATATCGAGGTTGTATTGCATGTGTGCTGCAGGGATAAGAATGTTCTTGGAATTCAGTCTGATATGCTCGGTGCTGAGGTTCTTGGCTTGACGAATGTTTTATTAATTACTGGAGACCCTCCAAAGCTTGGCGAGTTTCCAGATGCGACTGCAGTATTTGATCTAGACGCAATTGCTCTAACCGCTTTGGTTAGCAACCTAAATAGAGGTATTGATATTGCGGGCAATCTTCTCAAGAAGCCTCTTGGACTAACTATTTCGGTTGGCGCTAATCCAGTCGCAAACGATATGGACCGCGAGATAGAGAGGTTTAAGTTAAAGGTTCAAGCCGGTGCTGAGTATTGTGTGACTCAACCCGTTTTTGAGGTTGATAGTTTCTATAGATTCTTAGATGCTACAAGTGATTGCCGCATTCCGACGGTTGCGGGAATTTGGCCATTTGCCAGTTATAAGAATGCAGAGTTTATGGCTAACGAGGTTCCTGGGGTCGTTGTCCCACAAAAAATTCTTGATAGAATGAGCAAAGCTAAATCAAAAGATGATGGAAGAAAAATTGGCATTGAGATTGCTCAAGAAATGGTAGAAGCATTGCGCGGCGATGTGGCAGGCTTTACTGTTAGCGCTCCGTTTGGAAATGTTAATACGGCTCTAGCTGTTATGGGTAAAATTTAAGGGACCTTTGGTATATGAAATCTTAAATTTTAATCTTTGAGTATATTAAAACAGCTCCAATAACCTTTGGCTATTGGAGCTGTCCTTTTATTTCTGAGTGCAACAACTATAAGCTTTACCTTATTTCTTTCTTCTAAGAAGTAGACCTGCAATTCCAAAGAGAGCCATTGTTGCTGGTTCTGGAACGCAGATTGTATCAACTGCCATTGAATCTACATATATGTTACATGCAGGTGGTAGAATAAAAATACTCTCGAAATCTGGATTAGGTTCGAGATTGATTTCCCATCTGCTGTAAGTGTAACCATTTGACAAGATTTCGCTGTAAACAGGAGCTGCAACTGTGCCTTGTTCTGAGGATGTTTGATATGATATCTGAGCAAGAAGTCCTGCATCATTTAGAGGCATATAAACAGCCTGCACTACTATGTCTTTGTGTGTCCCTATAGCTGTATTCGGTGTGTTGTATATGTCTAGCTGAATCATATCTCCTGTTTTCCAGACACCTTGAGCACCGTTTAGGTCGTTATACCAAGTCGTAAAAGGGAATGCTCCACCAATCTGCGCCATCGGTGTTCCGTATGCGTTGTTATACATGTCAGCTACGACTGGATTGTCATCTGTTGAAAAAAACCATTCTTGATACGTTGAACCCGCATCACCGCGCCAAGCCGGCACAAAAATAGAAGCTTGCGCAAGACTTGCTATGGCCGCTATTAAAAGGGCCGACAATATTAATCTTTTCATCTTTCCGCTCCACCAAAATAAAAAAACTTTTCACCATCATTACTGCTATAGTCATACACCCACAATCAGACTAGCCTATTATGGGACGCAATGCAACTGTATAACGCAATAAAAGCGTGTTTATGAGTAGAAATACCTATCGATTTATGAGTGAGAGTTTTTTTGCTTCGGTGTTTATGTGGAATTTCACCTATTTGCAGCTCTTGCTTGTCCTATTTGCCATGTCAATCAATTCCTCTATCTGTGTATTAATTGCCTTGGTATCCATGGGGTTAGAATTGAGCTGTTTTTCTATCTTGATTGCCTTAAGTGTGTATGAGTCAAAGCCGGCCATTGCTCCAGTTCCCTTTAGAGAGTGAACGTAGCGCTTTGCTGACTCCAAATCACCACTCTCAAACGAGGTTTTTATTTGATTGATCCTATCTGGCAGAGATTTAACAAATATCTTTATGGCCTTTTTGTACATAGGGTCGTTTGAATTTATAGAGATGATTTTTTTGCCATTTAAAACACATTCCATCTGGGCGGTGATTTTCAATTGCTTTGATACTCTCTTTATAAGATTGGTTGGATCGACTGGCTTAGCTACGTAGTCGTCCATTTGGGCTTCTATTCTCTGGGCTCTCTCTTCGAGGCTATCAGCAGCGGTAACTGCAATTATCGGGATATCTTTGAGTGCTTTATTGGATTTTATTATCTTGGTTGCTTCAATCCCTCCCATCTCTTCCATGTAGATATCCATTAATATCAATGAGATATCTTGCTTATTGGCAATCTCAACGGCCTCGGTTCCATCATTGCAGAGAATTGTCTCAAAGCCAGCTTTTTTGAGGATGAGCTCAAGTAAAAGGCGATTTTCGGCTGAATCATCGGCAACTAGAATTTTTTCCACTCTAGCAGGTTTCTTCTTTTTTAGCATAAACGATCTTATTCCCATAGCCCCTTAAGTCGTCATAATATTGAATTCGCTTAAGTGATATTCTAAGCTATCAGTTTTTAATTAGTGAAGTGTATCTATGCCATAAGTTTAATTCTCATCGTAGGTTAATTTATCTTGGAGCTATTGTTCTTGTTGACGAAACTGAAATGTCGATATAAGATAGTCGAAGCTCTTTTTCTATTTATGATTGAATTCTATTTAGAAAAGAGATGTGCTTTTGGGAGTTTTATATAATACCTGTTATTCACAGCAAATGGTACAAAGACGCATATTTCCATTTGGTTATAGCTTATATACGTTGTAACGTTGTTTTATTATATCTAGGAATTGTGATATGTTATTACTTGTAGTCAGATTCATCTTTTTCATTGTTTTCGTTGCAGTCTTACTTTCCTCACTTTTAAATTCTGATGCAAACACAGCATTGGTCGACGACCCTGAGAGGTTAATAAGCGCACTGCTAGCTCTAGTTGGTGCAGTATTAGTTCTAGTGATAGATATTTTTACCCCCAAAAATAAACTATCATCACTAGCAGGGATATTTTTTGGGCTTATTGTGGGAGTCCTGCTTAGCTGGGGTGCGAGTTATGTTATTGATATGGTGAGTTTCCTATACGATGATGTTTTTATTATTACTGAGCAAATGCGCCTCATGATGAAACTTCTAACAGGAGTATGTATTTGTTATCTAAGTGTCAGTGTTGTTATACGAACTAAGGATGACGTTCGTTTTGTTATTCCCTATGTAGAATTTTCAAGACAAACCAAAGGGCTGCGCCCGCTCGTCTTAGATTCTTCAGTTATTGTTGATGGTCGTATTGCAGATTTGACCCAGACAAAAATCTTTGATGCTCCGTTTGTCGTGCCAAGATTTATAATAAATGAGCTTCAGCTTCTCTCTGACTCTGCGGATAAACTAAAGAGATCTAGAGGTAGAAGAGGCCTTGATATGCTTGCTAATCTTCAATCAGACCCTATCGTAGAAGTTAAGATTGATGACACACCACCTCCTGGTGTTGATGATAAGGCGCCGGTTGACCAAAAACTTGTCGCCTTTTCAAAACAATGTAATGGTAGATTGGTAACTACTGATTACAACCTTGGCAAGGTAGCACTCCTGAGAGAAGTTGATGTGGTTAATATTAACGATATTGCAAAGGCCCTCAAACCAGTTGTCTTACCGGGGGAAGAACTTGAAGTGAGAATCATCAAAAGGGGCGAAGAGCAGACTCAGGGGATTGGATATCTCGATGATGGGACTATGGTTGTTGTTGAGAACGCAAATAACCAAATCGGTAATAATGTCAAGATAACCATAACAAGCTCACTGCAAACCTCTGCCGGTAGAATGATATTTGGTAAGTATGGTAATGCCGCGACTCAATAATAAAACCAGGACTGGTACGTTCGGCTGAAAGCCGGTTGTACCTGTCCCGGTTTTAATATCGTTTTATCTCAAGCAATAATCTTCCGATTAGTTTATCTTCTGCTACGGTTGCGATTTTCTCGCCATCTTTATAGATAAAGCCTTTCTTTTTTCCTGCGCAGACTGCGATGTCTGCATCAGCGGCTTCTCCTGGCCCGTTTACAACGCATCCCATGACAGCGATTTTGATAGGTTTTTCTATATCTTTGATTGCCCTCTTAATCTTCTTGGCTAGAGATATTACATTTATTTGGCATCTTCCGCAGGTTGGGCATACTGTTAGTTGCGCTTTATCAATCTTGTGCAAGCCAAGAGGAGTGAGTATTTCCTTTGCCACTTTTACCTCTTCAACTGGATCGCCCGCAAGAGAAACGCGGAGGGTATCGCCAATTCCTGCACTCAAAAGAGAGCCAAGCGCTATGGCGGTTGGAACCTTTGCATCTTCGATTAAGCCTGCATGGGTTAAGCCTAGATGTAGTGGGTAGTCGAAGTTTTTAGATAGGGCTCTATTAATTTCTATGGTTCTTATAGTGCTGATGCTCTTTGCACTAAGAACAATATTGTCAAAGCCTCTGTTCTCAAATATTTTGACATACCTGCGCATCTCACGTAGCATAAGGGCAGTTCTCTTTGCTGGAGGAGTGTCATCTTTTAGATCTCTGATACTCGCCTCGTTGATTCCGATGCGCACGGCAATTTTATGTGCTTTTGCGCAATCTATTATTTTGCGTACATCTTTTATGTCTCTAACGTTGCCGGGGTTGAGTCTGATTTTTGAAGCACCGCCTTCAATCGCCTCGATTGCTCGCTGCGCACAGAAGTGAATGTCCGCAACTATTGGAATATTAACCTTATCAACAATCTTGGCAAATGCGATAGTGTCTGCTTGCGTTGGTACTGCTATCCTGACTATATCACAACCTGCATCTACAAGTTTTTGTACCTGCTTTAAGCACTGGTTGATATTGGTGGTAAATACATTGGTCATTGATTGGATTGCTATTGGATGTCTGCTTCCTACTTTTACGCTTCCAATTTTTGTAGTCTTTGTCTTTTGTCTTTTCATATATCGAAATCTCTCAAAAAAATATCACCAGAATTCTAGCTTGTTTTTACCCTTTAGGCAATTTAAAATCCCTGTATGAATACAAAGGAAAAGAAAGTAACCATAAAAGGAGTTAGGCTCTTGAGTTTAATTGTCCTGAGCGTTTTGTTGTTTTACGTTTGTTTTGCAGCTTATCTATATTTTGCTCAGGGCCATCTTGTCTTTGCGGCATCTAGGGAGGTTGATGCATATCCAAGTAGCATTGGGCTTGAATATGAAGATATCAATATTATGGTTGGAAAATCAGAGTATATAAATGCATGGTTTATTCCAAGTACAGGCGCCACCAAGACCATTCTGTTTTGTCATGGCAATGCTGGCAATATCTCGTCGAGGCTTGATACCATTAGGATTTTTCATGATATTGGTCTAAACATTATGATAGTCGCCCCTGAAAAATTACTTAAGTTCTTATGTTAAAGAGGTTTACATTTATTTAATATGTGTTATAATTGCAAGCAAATGGATAAAACACTCTAAAACCTTGCAATATAAGGGCATGTTATGAAGTCT
>WGDE01000195.1 GCA_015493385.1 Phycisphaerae bacterium | reverse complement strand
GTGTTCTACAACATTTCCGCTATCAGGAGTCGTCGTATCTTCTGGCCAACAAAGCTCTTCGAAACCATCCGCTTTACACTTAGCACTATCTAGCGGCCAAACCCATTTACCGCCCGTAACCTTATCTGAGTAGTACCGAACTTTATGAGTGCGGTCTGTCTGAGAATCAAAGATAAACCCGCCCTCTGTACCAGAGAGATTGTGATAAGCATCGTAGCCGTTACTGCTGTCTATATTACCAAAGCAGAAGCCGGTTGCGCCATTATCAAACTTGATGAGGATATTGTAGATTGGCTCTGCTTCAAAATCTCTAACCTGAGACTCAAGATTGGTTGCATAGACTCCAACAGGTTTCGCCTGTGGGCTCATGAGAGTAACCATAGTTGATAGTGAGTGAATAATACCCATACCAATCGCATCACCCATAATCTCGCGGCTAAGCTTCCAAACTTTATCACCAACAATATTCACAGGATGGCGATAGTTAATCTGGATCTGTGTAATCTTGCCAAAATCACCCGCAGCAATCATATTCTTGAGGTTGTGTTCCATCGTATCAAAATTGATTAGATAGTCTACAAACGTTTTTAGCTCTGGCTTTTCCTCGGCAAGTTGGATTTGCTTGCAGAAGTCATCAAATTTGGTTGCACAGGGCTTCTCGCAGAAAACATGCTTGCCAGCCTCCAAAGCCGCAATTGATTGAGGTCCGTGAAAACTGTTCGGGCTAACTAGCCAAACAGCATCAACGTCTGGGTTATTGACAATCTTATCAAAATCATCTACGAGCAAATCTTTACTCAAGCCAAGACTTTCCAAAACTTCTTCGCCTCGCTCGGCATTCTTTTCGAACAACGCTACAATCTCAGCATCTGGATGATCTACAATTCTTTTCATCTGAACAGAACCCATCCAGCCAGCACCAACAAATCCTACTTTAACTTTTCTTTTTTCAAGCACGTTAAAAACTCCATTAGTTTATTTTTTTATTCTTTTAGGGTCCCTCTGGTTAGCGCCAGCAATGCTGTAACAATAGTTAGCGGATGTGATGGATTACCGGGGATATACAAGTCTACATCAATATCGTTTAGAATTGCTCGTGAGATTGCATCGCTACCCTCAAACATTCCACCGCTGATAGCATCTACTCCGCAAAGAACGACAATCTTAGGCTCTGGTATTGCGTCAAATGCAATCCGTAGCGGCTCTGTCATACTCTTAGTGATTGGCCCTGTAATTACAATCCCATCGGCATGCCTAGGAGATGCGACAAATTCAATACCGTAGCGGCTCATATCAAAGTTTGCATTACCAGCTGCGCCAAGTTCCATCTCGCATGAATTATCACCGCCCGCAGATACCTGCCGCAGTTTTAATGACTTGCCAAGGGTTTTTCTTAAATCATCGCGAATGGCATCTTTATCAAAAATGATTGGGCGAGAATCACCTTCTTTTACAATCAAATTCTCACGAACATTACTTGAGATTTTATAGTCAGTCGTAAACTTTATCTTCTCTGGAAATGCAAACGCGCACTCCCCGCAAAACGCACATTTGCCCATATCCAAGCGCAGAGGGTCTCTAGAAATTGCTCCTAGAGGGCAAATATCAACCAAGGCATCCTCGTCAACCTTCTTATCAGAAATCTCAGGACGACCTCTAAAAGGCGAACGCAATTTAACTGTATGTAAATCGGGGATATACTGCCTGCCATTATGTATTATTATCTTCGCTTCGTTAATCATAAGTATCTCTATAAATCGTGACCGCAATAGCTTAAATTATAACTCTTATTGTTTATTGGAAAATCTGATATCTCGCAATTTCTAAGCGACAATTCTAACGCTTTCCAATTGTGAATAGATGGATCTTTTATTTTATAATGCAACAACTCTCCGTTATCATCGCTTATAGCACAATGGCAAACCTCTCCGCGCCAAGCTTCGTTTAGAGATATAACCAGAGAACTCTTAGCCAACTCTAATTCGTAGATGGGATTTTGTGTTTCTTTAGAATCGAAAGTATAGGCGCTCATTATGTGTCTAATCCATTCAATTGACTTTTTAATCTCTTCACGCTTGAGCTCAAATCTGGCCAAAACATCGCCAGCCTCTTTGACAACTCCCTCGTATGGGAATTTCTGCTGCGCAATATTTGGGTGACTTTGTCTGATATCTCGATTGATACCAGAGACTCTAGCAGACAAACCAACCGTTCCAATGGCAAGGGCTTGCTGTTTCGTGAGAATTCCAATCGAATCAAATCTATTTTGAATACTTGGCATTTGATAAGTCTGTTCTGCCATCTCATCAAACATCTTCTCAAACTTAGCCAACACTTCTAAAAGCTCTTGCTTGAGCGGCTCTGTAAATGGGAAATTTGTTCCACAGGTTCTGACTAAACTTTTGCCAAATCTATTTCCACACCAAAATTGGAGGAAGTTAATAATTGCAGTACGCAAGATACCAAACACATTCGCTCCTAGATGATAGGCAGAATCAACACATAATGCACTGATATCACAAGTGTGAATGGCAATTCTCTCAAGTTCCATTGCCAAGGCGCGTTCAATCTCTAATTGCTCCGGTACTGTTTTTCCAGCAAGCGATTCTATTGCCTGCGCATACGTAGCGGCATGGGCAATAGCTGTATCCCCTGCAATGTTCTCGGCTAGGAGATTTTTTTGAAGATAGTGTTTTTTGTCAATGAATAACTTTTCGACTCCTCTATGTTGCCAGCCAAGCTGAATCTCAAGATGAAGTACATTCTCACCATTACATATAAAACGAAAATGCCCCGGCTCGATAATTCCAGCGTGGATTGGGCCAACGCCCACCTCATGCAATTCTTCACTTTTAATCGAGTAAAACGGATAATCGTTTATTGCTGCTTTTTTTCCAGAACAATCAGCCGCAAATCGCAGTGGCTTTAGCCAAGGATGCCCGCTAAAGGCTATACCGAAATTCTCACAAATCTCCCTCTCAAAGATATGCAGCGCAAAATTCTCACTAGTCAGAGATTTTAGCTCTCTCTTATCAGTATCTCTTAAAATATGAGAAAGGACTATAATATCCTGCTCTTTGTCGTCTGCAATTGCCATAATAAATTGCAAATCGCCATGTCTTTTAAACGCAAAATAGTTGGCGCAGTGCCGATCCCCGCAGTTCAACAAATCTAGCGATACCCTGTAAAAATCAGAATAATCCATAATCAGAATTTCATCTAATTTGATTGGCTGATTATTTTTAACTCGTAGCAATGTTATATCATTCATACTAATTTAAAACTCCAACAGCACTTTTAATCAAATCAGTTAAAAAGACAGGTGGATTTACTCCTAAATAGATTGTTAGCCCAAACAAAACAAATTGAGATATTGTTTCATAATAGTTAACACGCTTTTTATGTAATACGACATCATTATCTCTCTCGCCGTAGAGAAGGCTGAAAATATTCTTACTGAAAGAATAGACAATGAGAGTCAACATTAGAGATATAAAAATTGCCAAGAGATAGTGTTGTTTGAATATTATAGACTTAAAGATGTAGAACTCGCTAACAAACATTCCTGATGGAGGAATTGCTAAAATTAAGAGCAAACCAGCAATCAACATCATTGAACCAACTGGATTGATTTTAAAATATCCTTTTATATCCTTAATATAGTATGAATGGAAATAACTGTAAGTTTGACCTATCTGATAAAACAATCCCGCCTTAACAAATGAATGGAAGATAATATGTAAGATTGCGGCGTAGTAGCCTATCCCACCAATTCCTAATCCCAGTGCAACGATACCCATTTGCTCCAAACTAGAAAAGGCGAACATTCTTTTGTAATGTTTTATCTTTAGCAGTTGAATTGCTGACATAAAGACGGATAAGCACCCACTGATTAGCAACACATTCATCGCCCAATGCAAAACACTAGAATGTGAAACAATCGCAAGAAACCTAAACACCCCAAGAAAGCCAACGTTCATCAGTGCCGTTGAGATAAATGCACTAATTGGAGGCGGTGCTACCGTGTGGGCATCGACAGCGACGGTATGGAGAGGAAACAATCCCATCTTCGCACTAAATCCTGTCAGAACCAAAATGAAAGACATTTTTAGCCAAATTGGATTCATAGAACTCGCTATCCCAATCAAACTAGAAAGACTCAGTTCTGTAACATTATTATCACTAGCAGTAACACTCAAGAATAAGATGCCAATAAATGCAAACGCAACACCAACCGAACAGACAAACAAATACTTCCAAGCCGCCTCTAACGCGTCTTTCGAACGTTCAAAGAAAATGAGATTAGAGACGAATAATGTTGTAGCCTCAATACTAACCCACATCACTGTGACATTTTCTGCAAAATAGGCACTCATCATTGATGTTATCAACATTATAAGCGAGACATAGTACCTTGATATTTGTTTGGGAGAAAAAGAGTGCCTCTTTAGATACAGCGAACTATGGTAAAAGGTCGCAACGCTCAGTATACACAAAACAAGTGAGAGGATTAGGCCTATAGCATCAAATTTAAAATAATGCCCACTTATTGCATTGTAATTTTGATAAGCAAGAGCGTTTATGCCCGCCAATAATGCAAGAAAT
>WGDE01000194.1 GCA_015493385.1 Phycisphaerae bacterium | reverse complement strand
GTATCCTCTCTAGTATCTATTGTGATATAGTAAAAGATATCACTCCAAAAACGCTTACAGAGCTATACCGTGAGTATTACAAGAACGAGCCATTTGTGAGGATTGTCGCAGAGCCGCCTTCGGTTAAGAATGTTGCCAATACAAACTATTGCCATATTATGCCAACAATCGTTAAAGGTAGAATAGTACTCTTCTCTGCGATAGATAATATGGGCAAAGGTGCAAGCTCTCAGGCAATACAAAATATGAATATTATGTTTGGCGTAGAAGAGACACTTGGGCTCTTATAGATTGATTTAATTTTACGGATAGAATTAACCGGGAGAAAAGGCCAGTGGCTAAGCGAGGCGTACTGAAAATTGCAACCTGTCAGTTTGATGTTAGTGAGAGCATTTTAGAGAACGCCCAGTGGATTACAAATCTGATGGTTAAAGCAAAAGAAGCTGGTGCCTCGATCGTCCACTTCTCTGAATGCGCACTTAGCGGATATGCTAGCGTTGACTTTTTTACATTCGAAGATTACAACTGGCACGCACTCGCTTCAAACCTAAACCGAATTAGGAATCTCGCTAGAGAGCTTGAGATTTGGGTAGTTCTTGGAAGTAATCACCTTGAGGAAAATCAAGAAAAACCGTTTAACAGCTTGTATTTAATCGGGCCCGACGGCGAGATTGTTGACAGATACGACAAGAGATTTTGCACTCCAGCTGGAATAGAATATTACAGTCCGGGGGAGCATTTTACCGTATTTGAGATTAATGGAGTCAGATGTAGTCTACTAATTTGCTACGACCTTCGTTTTCCAGAGCTATATCGTGAGCTCAAAAAACTTGATATCGATTGTATATTCCAATCTTTCTACAATGCAAGACAAACAAAACCAAGCGTACATACCCACATTATGCGTCAGACGATGCAATGTAGAGCAGCGACGAACTATTTCTGGGTAAGTATGACAAACTCTTCTGCGCCGATAAGCCCCTACTCAAGCTGCTTCATACAGCCTGATGGCTACATCCTAGATAGTATAGAGCCAGAAACCGCTGGATTTATTGTGAACACTGTTGACCTTAGCAAGACATTCTACGATGCTTCAGGGCCATACCGAGATTTAGCAATGGCTGGCAAACTTAGCAACAAAGAAAAAGCCTGATAGAAAAACTGTCTTTTCCCAGAAGACCAATATAAGGATATAAATCTATGAATGAAACTCTAACTTCACCAAAAGGATTTTTGGCCGCCGGAGTTAAATGCGGGATTAAATCAAGCAAAAAACACGACCTCGGACTCATCGTCTGCCCTACTGGCGCAAAAGCGGCTGGGGTATTTACGACAAACAAGATTGTCTCTGCTTCTGTTGTTATCTGTAAAGAACACATAAAGAGCCGCTCCATCGAGGCGGTTGTTGTAAACTCTGGAAACGCCAACACCTGCACAGGCAAAAAGGGAATAAAAGACGCTATCGCAATATGCAAAACAACTGCAGGTGAGATTGAATCAGACCCACATTCTGTATTGATTGCATCGACCGGTATCATAGGCGAGAAACTTCCAATATCTAAAGTCTTGGGCGGCATTGTCAATGCAGTGGACAATCTTGGCGCAGACGAAAAGAGCGGCTTCAATTTTGCCCAGTCAATCTTAACTACAGACACGAAAGTCAAGCAGGCAGCAGTAGAATTTAAGATTGGCAACAAAACAATCACCATCGCCGGAACGAGTAAAGGTGCTGGAATGATTGGTCCAAATATGGCAACTACCCTTTGTTTTTTAACGACAGACGCCAATATCTCAAAGCCACTACTACAAAAGGCAATATCAAGAGCTATAGGAGAGAGCCTAAACAAACTCACAGTCGATGGCCACCAAAGCACCAACGATACCGCTTTGATTTTGACAAGCTCTATGGCTGGCAACAAGATTATCAAATCGCAGGATGCAAGTTACAAGAAGTTTGAGAAGGCTCTTTGCGCAATATGCAATACTCTGGCGAAAGAGATGGCTTTAGACGCTGAGGGCGCAACTAAGATGTTTAAAGTTATCATCAAAGGTGCAAAAACTCAAGTTGATGCCGAAAAGGCGGCAAGAGCTGTAGCTGATTACGATTTAGTCAAATGTGCGATTAATGGCTCAGATCCAAACTGGGGAAGAATAATCTGCGCAGTTGGCTCCTGCGGTGTAGACCTGAATCCAAATAAGCTAAGCTGCAAGCTAGATAATATTGTCGTCTTTAGAAATGGAACACCTGTGGACTTCGATAGGGACGCCGCTCAAAAAGTTCTCGAGCAAAAAGAACACACAATAACAATAGATTTGGGGATTGGCAAAAAAACTGACTTTTGCTATGGATGCGACCTAAGTCACGGATATATAACGATTAACGCCGATTACCACACTTGAGCAAACGGCTAATTTACAATATTCATCTTTTTTTATAACGTTTGAGCTTGAAAAAAGAATCATTATCCTTAGACTATGGACGTTTTTGCGTCAAAATAAAAGAACAGTAATATTAATCTGTCTTAAAAGAAGGAGTTACCATTGAATTCGTTACTTAAAAAAGCTCTCTTGCTAGCTACTTTAGCACCTGGGTCAATAGCCTTAGCTGGTGATGGAGCACACAAAGCCGTAGGGCTATCTTGGGTTCCTCTAGCATGTGTTGGAGCTTCAGTCTTAGCTTTAATCTTTGCCGTGTATTTCTACAAAAAGATGATGGGGGCATCTGAAGGCAATGAAACTATGATTACCATCGCCAGCCACGTTCGCGAGGGTGCATACGCATACCTTTACAGCCAGTACAGAGTTGTAACGCTAGTTTTCGTTATCCTATTAGCAATCTTCGCTACCCTATCATACTTTGGTGCACAAAACCCGTTTGTACCTGTTGCATTCCTAACTGGTGGATTCTTTAGTGGTCTCTGCGGCTTCCTCGGAATGAAGACAGCGACAAACGCTTCTGCTAGAACAGCACAAGGCGCAAGTGAAGGACTAAACCGAGGCTTACAGGTTGCATTCCGCTCTGGTGCGGTAATGGGGCTTGTAGTTGTTGGCTTTGGTCTTCTAGATATTTCACTCTGGTATATCTTGCTTGACAAAGTGTTCTTTGTCATGGGCCCTGATGGGTTAACTCAAGGCTCTACATTATTCGGTATCAAGCTTGTTCCTGCAGGTTTGAATGAACACCATAAACTTATTGAAATCACAACAACAATGATTACTTTCGGTATGGGTGCTTCAACTCAAGCTCTATTCGCTCGTGTTGGTGGCGGTATCTATACCAAAGCAGCTGACGTTGGAGCAGACCTTGTTGGTAAGGTTGAGGCTGGTATCCCTGAGGATGATCCACGCAACCCTGCAACAATCGCTGATAACGTTGGCGACAATGTTGGTGATGTTGCTGGTATGGGCGCAGACCTCTACGAGAGTTATTGCGGATCGATCTTGGCCACCGCAGCTCTTGGTGCAGCAATTCCTCTAACAGCAATGCCGGAGGGAATGACTCACCTAAACGCTGTAATGAGCCCAATGCTTATTGCTGGTATCGGTACAATACTCAGCATCATCGGTATCTTTATGGTTAAATGTAGAGAAGGTGCTACTCAGAAAAACCTTCTAAAATCACTTCTAATCGGTACCCTTGGTAGCTCTGTTCTAATTCTCATAGCACTTGTTGCTCTAGCTTACTTCGGTTGGATTACATGGGGCGTTTTCTACGCAGTAGTAACTGGCCTAGTCGCCGGTGTTCTTATTGGTCAGATTACAGAATACTACACATCTGATGAATACGGGCCTACTAAAGGTATCGCTACCCAAGCTCAGATGGGACCAGCTACAACTATCATCGACGGTATGGCTACTGGAATGTACTCATCAGGCCTTCCTGTTGTTGTTATTGTTATTGGAATTCTCTGTGCGTTTGGTTTTGCCGGCGGATTTGAGAATATGAGTATGGGACTATACGGAATAGGTTTTGCCGCCGTAGGTATGCTCTCAACACTTGGTATTACATTAGCGACAGACGCTTATGGTCCTATCGCTGATAATGCTGGTGGTAACGCTGAGATGAGTGGACTTGGCAAAGAAGTTCGTGAAAGAACTGACGCTCTTGACTCACTTGGAAATACAACCGCTGCAACTGGTAAAGGTTTTGCAATTGGTTCTGCGGCACTAACAGCTATGGCACTTCTTGCTGCTTATATCGGTGAAGTACGCGGCTGGGTTGGCAAACTAGCAGACCAAGCTCCTGATAAGATTTATAAGATTGGGGATCTTTTATTCTCTAGTGACGGTAGTATTCCACACACAATCTCAGCCCAAACAGCATCCGTTCATGATTTCGTACAGGCGTATGATATGACAATTATGAATCCAAAGCTTGTCTGCGGATTATTTATTGGTGCTATGATGGCGTTCGTATTCTGTGCTATGACTATGAAAGCTGTTGGTCGTGCTGCTGGTGCAATGGTTAACGAGGTTCGTCGTCAATTCCGTGAAATTAAGGGAATCCTCGATGGAAGCGGAACTCCTGACTACGCACGCTGCGTTGCTATCTCAACAGTTGGAGCTCAAAAAGAGATGGTTATCCCTTCCCTTCTAGCTATCATAGTTCCAGTCCTAACTGGACTTATCCTCGGTGTAGCTGGTGTTATGGGTCTTCTTGCTGGTGGGCTTACAGCTGGATTCGTTTTAGCTATCACATTAAACAATGCTGGCGGTGCTTGGGACAATGCTAAAAAGTACATCGAAAAAGGTGCTTTTGGCGGTAAAGGCTCTGAAGCTCACAAGGCTGCAGTTGTTGGTGATACAGTAGGCGACCCATTCAAAGACACATCTGGACCTAGTTTGAATATTCTTATCAAGCTGATGACGATGGTTTCTGTTGTGTTTAGTGGTGTTATTGTTAAGTTTGGACCTGCAATAACAGACTTCTTGCACTTGAAGTAAGTCAATAGTTGACTTGCTAAGCATCAAACGGTATTCTATCGGGGTTGTCTGATTGTCAGGCAACCCCGTTTTTTTTAAGAAGAATTGTGAAATGACTGATAGTAAAATTGAAAAACAAAAACAACAGGCAAAAGAACTAACTCTAATCGCAGCAAGTATCGCGAAAGAAAGAAATGGCTCGGATATTGTAGCAATGGATCTGATGGGAAAGAGCCCTGCTACTGACTTCTTCGTAATTGCCACCGGAACAAGTGGTCGCCAACTACGCACTGTAGCAGACGAGATTACCGCAGAAGCAAAAAAGAGAGGCTTCCCCCTATTCGGTCAGGCTGGCTACGATGATGCAAGGTGGATTCTACTAGACTTTGTCACGGTGGTCGTTCATCTCTTTGACCAAGAATCTCGCGAGTTCTACGACCTTGAGATGTTGTGGGGAGATGGAGAAAGACTTGAACTTGAAGATGAAGGATCGAAGCAGTAATGAAACCTATTATTGAAATCCTAGAAGATAGAGTCTCACAGGCACTGAGCAAAGTTTGTAATTCACAGGAAAAGCAACCTGCCCTTGTACGCGCATCGGCAAATCCAAAGTTTGGTGACTATCAAGCAAACGGAGTTATGGGGCTCGCTAAGAAGCTTGGCAAAAATCCAAGAGAACTCGCAGCGGAGGTTGTTGAAATCCTTGACGTTTCTGATATCTGCGAGTCTGTTGAGGTTGCAGGTCCTGGCTTTATCAATTTAAAGGTCAGTGATGATTTCATCTCAAGCTCACTCCTAGAAATAAATTCGGATGAATCTGGTAGACTTGCCATAGATGAGGTAGACAAGAAGGAAAGAATTGTTGTAGATTACTCTGGGCCAAACATTGCAAAAGAGATGCACGTTGGGCATCTGCGCAGCACTATAATTGGCGATTGCATTAGCGAGCTATACAGCTTTCTTGGCCACGACGTGATTCGTCAAAATCATATCGGCGACTGGGGAACACAGTTTGGAATGCTCTGCGCGTTATATGAAAGAAAAAGGACGCAAGACGGTTTGGACCAAAACTCTCAAGTAAACCTCTCAGATCTTGAAGCATTCTACAAAGAGGCTAAAGCCCTCTACGATAGTGATGAGAAATTTGCAAAAACAGCCCGCGCAGCTATTGCAGGTTTGCATAGTGGTGATGAGTATTGGAAAAAAGATTGGCAGGCGATAGTCAACGAATCACGCAAGCATTACAGTGAGATATATGGGAAATTAAATGTGAGCCTCTCCCAAGAAGATGAATATGGAGAGAGCGCATACAAAGACAGTCTTCAAGAAGTGGTCGATCAATTAAAAGACTCTGGAAAAGCTGTAATCTCTGATGGAGCGGTTTGTGTTTTCCCGGACGGCTTTAAAAACAAAGAAGGCGAGCCGCTACCTTTCATAATACAGAAATCAGACTCTGCATTTCTATACGCAACAACTGATCTAGCTGCTATGAAGTACAGAGTAGAAAAACTCGGCGCAGAGAGAATTATCTACGTTACTGATGCTAGGCAAATGCTACACTTTAAAATGCTCTTCGCTGTTTCAAGAGATGCCAACATCGCAAAGGAGGCGACTAAGCTTGCCCATGTTACATTCGGGACTATGCTTGGCGACGATGGAAAACCTTTCAAAACTCGTAGCGGTGAGAATGTAAAACTCAAAGACCTATTAAACGAAGCAGTTGATAAGGCACGCAGTGTCGTGGAGGCTAAAAACCCTCAGCTTAGCCAAGAGGAAAAAGACCTTATCGCAGAGAACGTAGGTATTGGCGCAGTTAAATACTCAGACTACTCAAACAACAGAACGACCGACTATATATTCAGCTTCGACAAAATGCTGGCAATGGATGGTAACACTGCACCATACATGCAATACGCCTGCGCTAGGGTTAATTCTATTGAGTCAAAAGCAAAGGAGAAGGGAATTGACTCTCAAGCAGAAATTGACTCTATAAAAAAGGTTAATCTACTTGAAACTTACGAGAAGGAACTAGCTAAACAGCTTCTCAAATACTCTGAAGCCATCAAGACGGCTGCTGCAGATTACAGGCCAAACTATTTAACAAACTATCTCTACGAGCTAGCTCAGAAGTTTAGTAGTTTCTACACCAACTGCCCTGTTCTAATTGCAGACGAAAATAGTAGACCGACTAGGCTTTTGCTTTGCAAACTAACGGCAAAGACTCTATTGCACGGGCTTGAAACAATACTGAGAATAAAAGTCCCGCAACAAATGTAGTCTCCTTTGCCGCTAGCTTGAGGGAAAAGTAGCGTTAAAGATTTAAAGATTTTGGGATTAGCGATGCAAGTATTCGAAAAGACAATAGATGTTAGTTCAAATCGCCACTGCGAGATGATTGATATCTCTCGAGAAGTTGAGCAGTTTGTAAATGCGCATAACGTTAAACAAGGGCAAGTACATATCTGTCTCTTATACACATCT
>WGDE01000193.1 GCA_015493385.1 Phycisphaerae bacterium | reverse complement strand
ATTTAGGTATTAAGGATTAATAGCCTATGAGCATCTTTGAAATTGGAATGTTAATTTGCTTTGGGGCAGCCTGGCCAACGAGCATTTTAAAGACTCTAAAGTCAAAAACAGTTGCCGGCAAAAGTGTTGTGTTTATGATCATTGTAGAGTTAGGGTACATCTCCGGTATCTGTTATAAACTTACAGGTAATTTGGACAAGGTAATTATACTCTATATACTAAATGCAATAATGGTTTCTTTTGACATTTCGCTCTATATTAGATACAGAAAGACGGATACTAAACAATATCAAGGCTGAAAATGGATCACACAAAACTACTTTGCGATATTAGCGAACTAAACCATCTCTTTAGAGATTCTGTAAGTGTAGAGAGTTTTTTGCAGCAGATTACTGAGATGGTTTCTAAGCATATGAAAACAGAAGTGTGCTCTATTTATCTATACGATGATGATGGTGAGATTTTAACTCTAAAGGCAACTAAAGGTCTCAACCATGAAATGATTGGCAAGATAACTCTAGCTCTTGGCGAAGGACTCACGGGAATCTCTCTCAAAGAGTTGCGACCAATTAATATATCAAATGCAACTCAACACCCTGACAATAAACTCTTTTGGGGAACAGGGGAACAAAAGTATGAGAACTTTTTAGCTGTTCCAATTGCAAGAGGGGTAGAGAGAATTGGCGTGCTAGTCTTACAACGGGCTCAATCGTATACATTCTCTGACAGCGATATACTTGCGTGTAAAGCGGTTGCATCTCAACTCGCAAATATTATTGAGAATGCAAGATTTATCATCTCAATGCACTCTGATCACGAAGAAAAATCACGTTCTCTAGTAAAAAAACAATCCAGACTTATCCATGGAAAGGTTGCATCAGAAGGATATTGTCTCGGAGAGACTCTTGTATTAGATAAAGAGAAGACATTCAACTCTCTTTTAAAGCGTAGATTTACAAGACATTACACAATCAAAGACTTCAAGAATGCTGTCAAACAAACTGCAAATCAACTTGAAGATATGCAGGAGGAAGTTGAAGAAAAACTAAGCGATGCTGCATCTCTAATATTTGCATCACATCTATTAATTCTTAAAGACCATGAATTTATAGGTCAGATGGAAAGTATGATTGCGATGGGAACCAACCCTCCCCAAGCAATATTGCAAATCGCCAAGAAATACATGGATATTTTTGAGAAAGCCCAGAATGTCTTTGTGCGTGAAAAGGTGCAGGATATCGAAGACCTCACGGTAAGATTGATTTCCAATATTACATATGACCAAGAAATCATCTCTAGCTATAAGGGAAAGGTTGTAATCGCCAGAGACATATTTCCATCCGAACTACTCAAGATGACAAGCGAAAAAATTGGTGGAATAATTCTTGTTAGCGGAGGAGTTACTAGCCATTTATCAATCTTGGCTTCATCACTAGCAATACCTATGGTTATAGCAAACGACCTTACGCTTCTCGATGTTGAGAACAAAACAAAAGTTCTACTAGATGCTGACACTGGAAATATATACCTTAAGCCCAACCAAGATGTTATAGATGAATTCCAAAGACGAAACAAGCAACGAGAAAAAATATCACAGCTTGATCACAACGTAAAAAGTGAGACAAAAACTAAGGATCTACAAAAAATAACTCTCTTAGCAAATATCAACCTCCTTAGCGATATATCCTTGGCAAAAAAAGTAAAGTGTGAAGGTGTTGGTCTGTACCGAACAGAATTTCCTTTCATAGTTCGCAATAACTTTCCTAGCGAACAGGAACAATATATAACCTATCGTAAGCTTATTACATCGATGAAAGGTCAGCCTGTTATCTTTAGAACATTGGACGTTGGTGGCGATAAGATGCTTTCATACTATCACAATACGATAGAGCAAAACCCTGCCATTGGTATGCGCAGCATTAGATTTTCTTTAGAAAATAAAGAAGTCTTTATTCAACAAATCAGAGCAATTCTCCGCGCAGGCGAGGGAGAAGAGCTTAAAATAATGTTCCCGATGATATCATCAATTGATGAATTTGATGCCGCAAAGAATATTGTTCTAGAATGTATAGAATCGTTGCGTAATGAATCAGAAGAATTCAACAGCAAACCAGCTATTGGGATGATGATTGAATTGCCAAGCGTTATAGAACTTATTGACGACTTCGCAAAAGAAGCAGATTTCTTCTCAATAGGAACAAACGACTTCATCCAATTTATGCTAGGGGTTGATAGAACTAACGAGAAGGTCGCTAGTTTCTATATGCCATACCACCCTTCCGTTCTTCGTGCAATGAAGACTATAGTTGAATCTGTACAGGCTCATGGAAAAGAGATTTCTGTCTGCGGAAGTATGAGTAGTGATAAAAAATATATTAAGTTCCTATTAGGTATCGGCCTCAAGGTGCTTAGTGTAAGCCCTTCACATCTTCCACGTATTCAAAAAGTTATAAACTCAATTACAATTTCTGATGCTCAGGCATATGCGACGCAACTCATATCTAAGAATCGTGCTTGTGATATCGCAAAATTAATGGGCATCCAAGACAGTGTCTAGGTGGCTATGCCTATAAAAAGTTATCTGCCAATCCAATCAGCTTCAGAGCGACAGTGTAAATTGGACCTATTAACATATTAAATATCATAAAAGATATGAACATACCAAAGATATGAAATTGTGGATTAAAAATACGCATCCTAAATTTATCATAAAGTGAAGGTGGTAAAATTAGCGATATTGCACTTGAGCCATCTAATGGATAGAACGGTATCATGTTGAAAACAAATAGAGATAGGTTTAATACAACCATAATGCTTAATAGCGTTGCAATATTATTGAGTACCCCTGACTGACCTGCAACTATGATATGGCTAAAGCTGTTGTATTCACCCATTTTAAAAATCCCGATCAACACACCGCAAAACGATACCACAATTGCAAATATTGCTAACAATAGATTTGTAAGTGGCCCCGCCAGACTCATCAATGCTGCTTTTTTGGGATACTTCATTGCCCAAATAGGATTATATGGGACACTTGCCCAACCTATCAACATCCCATTTGTTAAAAGAAATATGATAGGCAATATGACCATTCCAAATGGCTCACGCTTCATATAGTAATAGGGGTCTAGAGTAACCCGGGCATCTTTGGAGCCTAGGCCTCCCCCAAGATGCAACCCAACTATAACGTGCGCATATTCATGAAGCACTGTAGAGAAGACAAAGACTACATACCAAAAAATTCCAAGTGTAAGACTCATATCCATAAATATAATCCTAATTTGATTACCAACTGCTAGGGTTCAAAGCATCGCTCAAAGATTCGTTCCACCAATCAGGATCAAGTAAGTACTGCTTCATCATTATCGCAGTTAATGAACCATCAGCAATCGCAGTAACAAGTTGCATTGCAGCTCCAACACGACAGTCCCCTGCCGCAAATACGCCTGGAATAGCAGTTCTTAAATAAGCACTATCACACTTGATAAAACCAGATTCAGTTAAGTCCACCGAACCTTTTAGAAATTGCGTGTTGGGAATCATACCAACAAAGATAAAAACTCCGTCGCATTGAAATTCTTCTAGATCCCCTGTTTTTACATTTTTAAGAATCGCCCTCTCGACTTTACCATCTCCTTCAATTGACTCTAAGACAGTATCGTATATTGCATTTAGGTTTGAATTCTCCTCTTGTGCCTTTTTTAGAAACTCTTCTTGTAATATTTTTGTAGCACGGAATTCGTCACGCCTATGAACGAGCGTTACTTGGTCGGCAAACTTCGCTAAATGTAGCGATTCCTCAATGGCAGTATTGCCTCCACCAATCGCAAGTACTTTTTTTCCCCTAAAGAAAGGGGCGTCACAGGTTCCACAATAACTCACCCCAGCACCTGCGCTTCGGAACTCTTTTTCGCCCGGAACTCCAAGCTGTCTGTAGCTACTTCCTGGAGAAAGTATTACAACCCTAGAAAGAAATTCATCCTCTGTCGTTGAAACCTTGATATTGCCATCTGCAAGTTTTTCAAGCGATACAACTTCGGAACTCGTCTTAATTTCTGGACCAAAGGCTTCAACCTGCGAGTAGAGT
>WGDE01000192.1 GCA_015493385.1 Phycisphaerae bacterium | reverse complement strand
CGCTCTGGCAAGGTCTATCTGCTTGAGGTTTAGCTTTTCTCTGCGTGCTCTTATTCGTATGCCTATATCCATATTTTTATCCACCTTCGTAACACAGGGAACCCTGGAGCTTTTAGAGCAATATTTTAAGCTAAAACATCAAGAGTTTAAAGTTTTATTTAATAGCTCCATAAAGTTATGGGAGTTTTTTAAACTGTTATGTTGAGTAATCTAGTCTTTTTAATTAAGATGAGTTCTCTATTTTCAAAAAGACAGGATAAAAAAATGGATAGACAAACAGAGCTACTCGCGCCAGCAGGCACACTTGAGAAGTTAAAGTGGGCAATCGCTTATGGCGCAGATGCGGTATATTTTGGAGCTGGTTATAGCCTGCGCAGCTTCGCGGGGAATTTCTCTATTGATGAGATTCAAGATGGAATCGACTATCTCCACAAGCATGGCAAGAAAGGCTATATTACATTAAATAGCTACCCATTCTCCGACGAGTATGATGGAATTATCTCTCTCGCTAAGAAGGTTGACGATATGGGCGCTGATGCTCTAATCGTTGCTGATATGGGAGTTTTTTATGAGATTAAAAAACTAGGTCTCAAAGCTAAACTGCATATAAGCACACAGGCGAACACAATGAGTGCGCAGGCGGTGCTTGCATACCAACAGATGGGCGCATCAAGAGCGAATCTTGCCAGAGAACTTTCCCTTGAGAAGATTGTAGACTTACAAAAGCGTATTTTGGGCTCTGGTATGGAGACGGAAGTCTTTGTTCACGGGGCGGTCTGTTTCTCATATTCAGGACGCTGCGCGATTAGTGATTATATGACAGGGCGAAGGGCAAATCATGGCGAATGCACTCATCCTTGCAGGTGGAAATATTATCTTATGGAAGAGCAAAGAGACGGTGAGTATTATCCAGTCTTTGAAGATGACCGCGGGCTCTATTTCTACAATAGTAAAGACCTAGCTCTTTTTGAATATATTCCAGCGTTGGTTGAGGCCGGCGTGAATTCATTTAAAATTGAAGGGCGTATGAAGAGTATCCATTATATCGCTTCTGTGTTATCGCTTTATCGAAGAATATTAGATGGAGAAGAAATCAGCAGTGCTCTTGGAATGGAACTTTTGAGTAGGGTGAAAAATCGCGGCTATTCACAAGGCTTTATGAAGGGCAATATTACGGTTGATGATTATCAGCTTGGAGATAATCACTCAGACAGTGCTGCAACTTTTGTTGGAAATGTTCTTGGTGATGATGAGATGGTGGATGGTAAAAAACTCTTCCGTGTTCGTAATAAAGTGCATGCGGCAGAGACGCTTGAGGTCTTGACTCCAGATGGGAAGCTTTCTAGCCTAACCCTTAGCAATCCATTGGTTAACAGTAGAGGCGTGCCGCTGGAATTTGCAAATAATGAAGAGAAAATAATAATAGATGATGATCTTCCAGAGTTTACAATAATCAGACGATACGATGCAACTAAAATTGTTGGGGCGAAAAATGAATGATGTTAAAGAGTTTGAGAAGATATTGAGTGATTCTGATAAATGTGTGCGTATTGTAACTCTTGAAGAGGATTATGCTCTTGAGGTTGTTCAAGAGGCAGCTATGAATCTATCCAAACAATCGTTTGTCTGGACTCTGGCAAGTGGAGTGCGCGAGGGTTTACTTGAGAGTGAAATTGCTGAGCCTGCTGCGCAGAGCCCAGTTGAGGCAATCTCTTATATGCTAAAGAGACCATACGGCAGTGTTTGTGTCTTTTTAGATTTAGCCGAACATATCAAGAATGGTGTTGCGCTTAGATTGATTAGAGACTCTATTAGCACAATGAAAAAGAATGATATAACGTTTGTTTTAATTGACAATACTGACAATTTACCAGCCGCAATTAAAAGTAATAGCAGATTGTTTGAAATGTCGCTTCCAGATGCTGATGAGATTGGGGCAATAGTTAAAAATACACTGCGCATGATTAATTCTAATTCTCCTATTGAAATTGGAGTCACCAAGCGAGGTATGGATATTATCATACGCAATCTTCAAGGATTAACCCGCAAACAGATACGCAAGATTGTAGAGGATACAGTCTCTGAAGATCATCGATTTGATGATGACGACATTAATGTAGTTCTCTCAAGTAAGCGGCGATTGATGAACTCAAACAGCTATCTTGAATACGTTCAAACTCCGCTGACGATTGATGAGATTGGTGGTATGAGAACTCTCAAGAGTTGGCTTAAAAAGAGGAAAGGTGTTTTCTCTAAGCGAGCAAAAGATTTTGGCCTTGTTGCACCAAAAGGAGTTTTACTGCTCGGTGTGCAGGGGGCAGGAAAGAGCCTTTGCGCAAAGGCTTTGGCTACTGGTTGGAAACAACCACTCTTAAAGCTTGACGTGTCTGCGCTTTACAATAGCTATATTGGCGAGACAGAACGAAATTTGCGCACTGCCTTCAAACAGATTGAAATGATGGCTCCGGCAATATTGTGGATTGATGAAGTTGAAAAAGCTTTTGCAGGAGCCGCAGCGCAAAGTTCTGACGGTGGGCTCTCAAAGCGTATGTTTGGCTCACTGCTAACATGGATGCAAGACCACGAAGAGCCTGTATTTGTCGTGGCTACTGCGAATGATATTGCAGCCTTGCCGCCAGAGCTTCTTAGGAAGGGTAGATTTGACGAGATATTCTTCGTTGATTTACCAAAAGCAGAAGTGCGTGAGAAAATTTTCAAAATTCATCTAGAAAAAAGAGGTAGAGATTCTCAGAAGTTCGACTTGCAAGAACTCTCTAAAGCTAGTGAAGGATTTAGTGGCGCAGAAATTGAGCAGGCTGTTATTAATTCAATGTTCGATGCATTTACAGATGATGTAGAGCTCAACAATAGCCATATTATTAACACATTAGAAACTTCACCGCCTATCTCAGTTACAATGGCAGAAAAAATTAGTGAGCTGCGCAGCTGGGCTGAGGGAAGATGCACTATGGCGGATTGATGCAAGAATGCTAAAGATCAAAATCTTTTTACCGTTAGACTCATAATCGGGGACAGTTACCTATTTTCGGTTTGTTCGTGGAGTATAAGTTGTGCCGTAAAGCAGCGACACCTGCAACTGGCCTTTGTCCGAACATACCAGTCCCTGTTTTACTTGTAACCACTAACTCAACCCTTTTTCTTCTACGTTTCTTGCGTTAAAGCAGTTGACGTTATTTGGAATTCATTTCTTTTGCGTTGAAATGGCAGTGATTCTTCTTAGTATGTTCTTAATTCAATGTCGCCTAGATCATTAATTTCGTTGATCTTTATATTTTGCACTTCTGTTGATTTGCTTGCTGTTGGGTTTTCAATGTAGAGATCAAAAGGTAAGCCTAAAGGAATTCCTTCGAAGCTGAATGAACCGTCATTTTTGTTGTAATTGTTAAGCCAGAGATTCCAAGGAGAAGTTATTATTTCGCCATCATCGGCTTTGAAAATTATGCGGAATCTAGCATCAGATATGATATTGCCATCGCCGTCTACAATGCGACCTGATAGTTTGATTCCTTCTTTTAAAATTATCTCAAACCCGTGGCTCTCAATAATGTCTTCATTGTATAGGGTAAAGGACGTTCCCATTTTTTTGTCTGAGTCGTATGCGAAGCCAGATGTTGTTTCATCGCTGTCAAAATTGATTTTGATATGTCCGTATTGATCACTCTTAAGAATGTCTGAGTTATCCATTTTTATGAAACCAGTCACTTCTGCACCGTACGTATCTACTAGATAACATTGCACCTCATTGTTTTCTTTCAAACTTACTCTAATGTGTTTTAGCGGTCCAGATATCTCTTGGTTAAAGCTTTGCCCTGCATAGCCTGCGCATTGAATCTGAATCTTTAATTCACAACCATCAGGTAGATTTGAAATGTTAAAAGTTCCATCTTCTTCGATGTAGTTGTATATACCAATTGTATCGATAAATGTTGATGGTAGTGTTTCTTTGCCTAATATGATTTCAGTAGACACATCTGCATTCTTAACTGGATTGTCGTATTCATCAACAATATCACATAAAAACTCTGAACTAGCGGGAAGCTCTATTGATATGCTGTTAAGTTCATGAGGCCTTATTTCTTGATAATAGAATCCATAAGATGGATGCGTTGCTACCAATATAATATTTGTATTACCAGTAGTTGAGAGGAAATTATCTATCGTAAATGCACCATCTTTATTTGAATATGTCGTTGCCTTGAGTGTGTAATATGATTTTGTATTGTTTTTTTCATTTTTGTTGTAGGTATATATGCGAATTTTAGTTTGCTTAATTTTATTGCCGTGAGTATCTGTGATTGTTCCGTTTAGTATCGAGGTGTGGTCGCTTCCTTTTTGGAAGTTTGTTTTTTCTCTCAATAGCTTATTGGAATCTGAAGTTTTAATTCTCTCGTTTATCTTCTCTATGGCGGTTTTGAATACATTGATGTCTTCTCTACCAGTCCATTTTGTACTTTCTCTTTTGAGAGGTTCTATTGCTGATGCATCACCAATTGTTGCCAAGAAACCAGCGGCTATCATTTTGTTGAGCATTGTGTCTGAATCAAGAATTTTGATTAATCCATCAATGTCGTTATTTTGGGCTAGCTTTGAAATCTGGGCAAAAGATGCTTTTATTTCTGCTGTTTGTTGATCGTGGCCATTTTGTCTGGGTTGACTTTTCTTTGTTTTATTGTCTTTGAGATTGTTGAGGGGCTTCTTTTTCTCTTCTCTACTTTGGTTACGTTTTAAAACCTTTAAGTTTTGAGATTTACTTTTGTTAGTTTTGTTAGTCATAAATACTAGAGTTGCTACTAATGCAACAATAAGAATTGCAAGTATGGATATTTTAGTCGTTTTCTCTAATGTGATACTGAGATGGTTCTGAGTTGTTTCCTTGTTGAACTCCTGAAGAGAAATTTCTAGAAGCTTATCAATATCCAAATCTTCTTGTTGCGTATTGTCTGGTTTGAGCAGCTTAATGAGTAGTGTTAATACATCTAATGATTCGTTCTGACTGTAGGTCGGGATTAAGTCAATATCTGTTAGATTCTTAAATTGAAGATAAAAATTCTTAATGGATGTTTCTTGAGCTTTTCTTAGCTTTTCACTGTGGAGACATACTTCCTTAGATATATGCCTTGTGGTCATTGCATCTAAGAATCTTCCGAGCAAGATTGATTGTTGCTTAGAATCCAGAGCTGAGACTGTGAATCTGATTATCTGCGCAAGATTCTCTGTATCCATAGAATGAGTTTGGTCTAAAGGTCTAAAACTCGATATCTTATCTGTGTCACCAAAGAGCTGTCTTATCGCTTTAGCTGTTCTTGCGTGGTGTATATCCTTTTTGTATTCTTCTTTTATATGATTACTTGCTATTTTCCAGAGAAAGCACCATAGAGAATCGTTTGATTTGAGCTTGTTTATCTCTCCTGGGGCCTTAGCGAATACCTCACGTGTTATTCTGTTTGTGGTGCTATTGTTAGTGAAGAATACTCCTATTCTTTGATTGAGCTTGCTAGAGTATGCATCCACCAACGCAACCCACGCTTCCGAGCGTTTTTGCTTGATCTCAGCTATAATTTCTTTTTCTTGAAGTCTCTCTAGCATTTATCTCTCATTGTAATTTTATTAGCCTCTCGGCGATTTTTTCTGCAGCATCTGGAGTCTCTAGTTCCCTTGCGGCTCTTTTCATATCGTCTATTTTGGAGCTGTCTATTAAAAGAGGTTCTAGTGCAAGCCAAAGATTTTTTGTTGTAAGATCTGGTTTTGGGAAATTATCTTCCACTATTATTGCCGCACCAGCTCTTGTCATTACCTCGGCGTTTAGATATTGGTGGTTATCTTTGTGGTACGGGTATGGTAGGCATATTGCGGGAGTTTGCGTGTTTATGTATTCGCCAACACTAACTGCGCCACTTCTTCCAATAACAATATTGGCTAGGGATAGTAGATTTTGCATCTTGTCGTAATAATCGATAGCAACTGCTTTTATCTTAGAGTCGCGGTATAGGTTGCGAAGTTTCTCATCTTTGCCGCGACCTGTTAAATGAATAATTTGCCAGCTATCGGCATATCCACTTAAATTGTCTATTAGATTTGCAATTGCGTCATTTATATTTTTTGCTCCACTAGAGGCGCCAGTTATAAGTAGAGTCTTTTTGTTAGCGTCTAGGTCAAATTCTTTTATAACGGACTCTCTATCGGTATTATCAAATTCTATGCGCAGCGGGCAGCCTGTTGCCATTACATTGTCGGAGTTGAAGTGCTTCTTTGTTTGGTCAAACTGAACGTAAATCTCTTTTGCCAGAGACGCCATTAGTTTATTGGCTTTGCCTGGGATTATATCTACATTGATAAATCCGATAGGTCTGCCACACATCTTTGCGGCTAGAACTACAGGCCCAGATACAAATCCACCAGAGCCAATAATGGTTGCATTGTCTGCGGATTTAATTTTCTTTATAGCAATACGCAGACTCTTGTAGAATTCTCTTAAAAACCTCAAGGACACTATATCTCTCGCTTGTGGCGGTATTACGGGTAGAGTGGTATACTCAAAGCCGCTTTTGCCGAGAATTATGGAGTCTATCTCTCTCTGGCTAGAGAAAAAATGTATGCCGCTGTGAGCCTCTAGATTTTTGAGTCTTTGCGCGACAGCCAATGCGGGATATATATGGCCACCGGTGCCACCGCCTGCAAAGAAGTATGTTTTCTTACTCAATAGAGCATCTCCGTTGCGTTTAATTTTGAGCTATTACGCGCTATATTTATCAAGACTCCTACCACCGCAGAGGAAACTAGCAAGCTTGTGCCTCCCGAGCTTATAAAAGGTAGCGGAATTCCCTTTGTTGGCAAGACTACAGTAACAACGCCTATGTTGATTGCTGCTTGCAGTGATATTGCAATTACGATTGTGGCAGATAATAGTTTGCCAAATGGGTCTTTACATCGCAAGACAACCATCATTCCAAGAATCATGAATGTGACAAATAACGCAATCACAGTAAGAGATCCGATTAATCCGAGCTCTTCTGATATAATAGCAAAGATGAAGTCAGTAGTGTCTTCTGGAAGGTGTCCCCATTTGCAAATCCCTCTGCCAAGTCCTTTACCAGTAAGCCCGCCCGTGCTTACAGCGATTAGGGACTGTTTTGCGTGGTAGACCGCAGAATTATTACAGGCATCTGGGTTCATAAATGCGGTAATTCGCGCGAGCCTGTTTGGTGATTTTAGGATTACATAAATAAATATTGGAATAATAGCTGGTAGCGGAGTTAAGAAATGCCATATCTTCGCGCCTCCAAAGAGAAGCATCAATGCTGTAATCAGAGAGATAAACGCCGCAGTTCCCAAATCTTGCGTTACAATTAAAATAACCACAACTCCTGCAATCGCGCAGACTGGCACAAAGCCAGTCCAAAATTTGGTGATTTTATCTTGGTGCTTAGCAATGTATCCAGCGAGAAAGAAGATTAGAGACCATTTTGCTACCTCTGACGGTTGAAATCTCAGATGCAAGCCAGGGATTTCGAGCCAACGTGTTGCATTGTTAACTCTAGTTCCAAATTTCGTAAATAGAACAACACACAGAGCTACTATAGAAAATGCCAGCATCCAAAAACTTATAGATTTCATCAGTGTTTTGCTTGATAGATTAAACCACTGATAAGGTATAACCGAACTAGCAAACATTACCGAGATTGCAAGGGGGAAGAAGATTAGTTTTCTAAGATCGTTATTGCTACTAAGGCTTGCCGATGCAGAGCAAATAAAGACCGTGCCAATTGCTATTAGCGATATTACGGTCATTGCAATGTATTGATCTAGATAGCTACGTCTGTTGATATTTTTCATTGTATTGCAGAATTTCCAGTAGAGAAAGAAATAAAATAACTTACCCTTGTATCGGCATAAGATGGGTTTTAGCACAAAAAAACAGCATGTTCAAAACTCACAGAACCTTCTTGCCTGATATTGGCATAGGAATGTATTTTAGCACCTAACACTGCATTATGGTACAATTTTGTAGTCTCGTATTGGAGGTTGTGGTATAATCTTTGCGCATTTTAGTATGGTTAATCAATTGGATTTAACAATGACTCAAAAAAAGAAGGCTGTTGTATTATTAAGTGGTGGGCTTGATTCGGGAACCGTTCTATCCATTGCGAGTGATAGCGGTTACGAATGTTATTGCCTTAGTTTTAGCTATGGTCAAAGACACAATGTTGAGCTTGAAAAGGCGGCGCAGATTGCCAAATTTTGCAATGTAAAACAGCATCGTACAATAGAAATTGACATTGCTCAGCTTGGGGGATCATCTCTAACGGACCGCAGTATTGAAATTCCTAAATCACGTGAGAATCTTGATGAGGCTAACGATATACCAAATACATATGTGCCAGTGCGTAACCTAATCTTTTTGAGTTATGCGGTTGCTTGGGCAGAGGTCCTTGGAAGTAAAGACGTTTTCATAGGCGTAAACTGTTATGACTACAGTGGCTATCCCGATTGCAGACCTGAATTTATAGAGTCTTTCCAGCGATGCGCAAATCTAGCATCAGCGAATGCAGTAACTGGCAAGGGTGAGATTGTAATTCACGCTCCAATTATAGAGATGACTAAGGCTCAGATAATTAAGAAGGGTAGTGAGCTTGGGTTTGATTATGCGCTTACGCATAGTTGTTACGATCCAGTTGAGAATGATAAACCCTGCGGCAAGTGTGACAGTTGCCAGCTTAGATTGAAGGGGTTTCGTGAGGCAGGGCTTGTAGATCCTGTTGAATATGCAGATTAGGATTAATGAAATATTTTATTCGATTCAAGGTGAAGGCATCTTGAATGGCGTTCCAAGTGTCTTCGTACGCTTGCCCGGTTGCCCACTTAGATGCAGATGGTGCGATAGCGCCTATGCTTGGGAATATGACAATGGTGATATGGTCGAAATCGACGACCTTTCTGAAAAATGCTCTAGTTATAACTGCTCTCACCTAGTAATAACTGGCGGGGAGCCTTTTAGCAATCCAGACTTTTTGTTTGTATTAGAGAGGTTGCGCAGCGCATTTGAGCATATTACAGTCGAGACTTCTGGGATTGAATATATTTCTAATCTACCTATAGATTTACTTAGTATAAGCCCAAAACTTTCCAATTCATTGCCAGAAAATCGCCAAAGAGAAGCTCAGTCTAAATATATAGCTGATGCGCAGGTTCTTGGGCGTTTGATTGGCTCCTACAACTATCAACTTAAATTTGTAGTTAGAGACCAAATAGATATGCCAGAGATTGTTTCTCTAGTGAAGGAGTTAGATTCGCCGGCGCCTCGAGTTATGTTGATGCCAGAGTCGAGGGATTCTAGCGAGTATATGAGAGTTTCTAAGACCGTTGCAGAGCTTTGCATTGAATATGGTTACAGATTTTCTCCACGGTTGCATATTCAACTATGGGGCAATAGAAGAGGTGTTTAGTGTTTGCGGCTCCCCCTTGCGCACTGCTCCATTTTATTCCATTAAGTCCAATATCTCACCAATCGTTGTTGTTGCGCCGCATGTTGTCTCGTCTGAGGCTCCATAATATATAGTTATATTTCCATCGCTATCGTTGATGCATCCACAAGGAAAGACCACATTACCAAAAAAACCATTCAGTTCATATTCAGCCTCTGGTTTCATAATGGGCTCTTTGCTATAGGCTAGAACTTTTGAAGGGTCTTGTAAATCTAATAGGGCAGCGCCTAGGCAATAGCGATGGGACTCATCAGCTCCGTGATATATTTCTAGCCAACCGCGTTTGGTTTTAATCGGAACGCAGCTTGCGCCAACACGTGCGCTATCGTATTTGCCAGGTCTTGGTGTGATTATTGCCTTGTGGTTGCCCCATTCTCTTAAATTTGAACTTGATGCGATCCATATTGATAATGGGCCAATGTTTTTAGGAACAGGTCGCGTTAATGCGTAGTATTTTGAGCTAATCATTTCTGGAAATAAGACAACGTCAAGATTCTCAGGGCAAAATATAATTCCCATTCTCTCGAAATTTATGAAATCCTGAGTTTTGATAAGTCCAGTACATATCCCTAGCTCGCTCACTGCCTTGTATGTTATGAAATAATCTTCACCAATCTGTGTGATGCGTGGGTCTTCTAATCCAAATGTCTCATATTTGGTTTGCGGTGAAATTGTTGGAGTATCTGAGATGGTGAAATTAATACCATCGCTACTAGTTGCAAGACGCAGATGGGATATACTCGTTATGTATGTTTGTTCTGAATGGGTGAATATTCTTGGATCGCTAGCATCTAAAATATTAGGATCATCCTTTGTGAATTTATATATATCGTTGCTATTAGTCTTTGGATTGTATACTGGTGCAACAAGTAACTCGTCTGTGGCATTAATAGGCCGCTCTGCAACCCTGACTAAGAGAATGATATTTCCTTGATAGATAGCGGTTCCAGCATTAAATGCGCCTATGACTTCATAATCATTTTGAGATGCTGTTATATCAGATGGTCTTATAATAGGATTTTGAAAAAAACGTTCTACCTTCATTACAGAATCTCCATTTGAGTTTATTCTAGTAGGTCTAGGTGGTCCCTTAATTAGTCGTCCCTGAAAAAACACTCTTTCCGAGTTTTTCTAAACTGGCATTGCTTTCAGAAAGGTCATCAGTCTCATTTTTAGCATATTTTCGATATCGCAAAGAAGTTTAATAAGCGCAAAAGTAAGCTTCCTTAGAAGTTTACGCATATTGAATCCGCACGCACTTAAGATTGCGTTTATTTTGTCTCCTTCAACTCCTTTTAGATAGTTG